>JAGRKR010000366.1 GCA_020442225.1 Hyphomicrobiaceae bacterium
TCTCGGGCGGCAATCAGCAGAAGATCGTGCTGGCCAAATGGATGAACGCGCATGCACGCATCATCATCCTCGATCATCCGACTCGCGGTCTCGACGTCGGGGCGAAGGAGGAGGTCTACGACCTCGTACGCTCGATGTCGGCCCAGGGTCTGGGCGTGCTGCTGATCGCCGACACGCTCGAGGAGACCATCGGCCTCTGTCACAGCATCATGGTGATGCGCGACGGGCGCGTGACCCGCCGTTTCGACGCCCCCTCCGGCGCCAAGCCGCGCCAGGTCGATCTCGTCGAGCACATGGTCTGAGCGCGGATGTGAGCCCATGAACCGCGACACGCTGCGTCAGCTCATGCCGATCGTCACGCTGGTTGTCCTGGTCGTGCTCGTCGCCGCCTTCCAGCCGAGTTTCGTCAATCCCGCGACCCTGCTCGGCATGGCGTCCGACACGGCCACCCTCTTCGTGCTGGGGATGGGCGTCACCTTCGTCATCATGCTGGGCGGCATCGATCTGTCGATCCAGTCGGTCGCCTCGCTCGCCAGCGTGGCGGTGGCGCTGCTGATCACACCGCTGGGCTATCTGGCCTTTCCCGTGGCAGTGCTGGTCGGCGCCCTGGCCGGCCTTCTCTCCGGCATCGCCCACGTCCAGCTCAAGATCCCCTCCTTCATCGCGACCCTGGCGGTGGGCGGGGTCGCGGCCGGCGTCGCCCTCCTGCTGGCGGACGCGCAGGCGATCACGCTGGGCGAGGTCGAGCGCGGTTATGTGGGTTGGATCACCGGCACGTCGCTCGGCATCCCGCACGAGGTGCTGATCGCCCTGGTCGTGCTCGCCCTTGGTACGGTGGTGCAGCACTACACCGCCTTCGGCCGCTACAGCCAGGCGATCGGCGCCGGCGAGCCGGCGGCTCACGCGGCCGGCATCCGCGTCGGCCTGCACAAGACCATCGCCTGCATGCTCTCGGGCGCCGCGGCCGGTCTCGCCGGTGCGATCCTCGCCGGCCGGCTCGCCAGCGGATCGCCCACCCTGGCCGACCAGTTGCTTCTGCCGGCCATCGCCGCGGTGATCGTCGGCGGCACGGCGATCACCGGCGGCGTTGGCAGCATGGCGGCGGTGGCCGGCGCAGCCCTCTTTCTCACCCATCTTGGCCAGATGCTGAAGATGCTCGGCCTTTCGACGGCGTTCCAGTTCATCATCTATGGCATCGCCATCGCAATCGGCATGGCGCTGGCGGAGTCACGCCTCGGCTTGGTTCGTCGCTGGCGGAGTCGCTAGACCGTGCCGCTTTCTTCGCCGGGGAGCCGGTGGCGCGCCCGTCGAGGCAAAGGCGTCCAATCCTGTGAAGCGGCAGTGACTACGCCAGGCGTGGCTAACGGCCTGCCGCGGCGGCGGGGTGTCCCAGCGTCTCACGGCTGAGGATCCACTCCGCGAGCTCGGCGCCGCGCATCGGCGCCGCGTAGAGGTAGCCCTGTGCCTGCGTGCAACCGAGTTCGCTCAGCAGGGCGGCCTGTTCGTTGGTCTCGACGCCTTCCGCGATGACGTCCAGACCGAAGCTCTGACCAAGGCCCAGGATGGCGCGGACGATCGACCGCGATCCCTCGTCGCTGCCGATGGCGGCGATGAACGAACGATCGACCTTCAGCCTGTCCAGCGGAAAAGTGCGGAGATAGGCGAGGTTCGAGTAGCCGGTACCAAAATCGTCGATCGACAACCGAACACCCAGGCGCTTAAGGCTGGCAAGGCGCGCAAGGAGGCTGTCGGTGACTTCCATCATCATGCCTTCCGTGATCTCAAGTTCGAGGTTGCCGGGATCGATACCGGCCTCGGCAACAACGTCCTCGACGAGTCCCGGAAAGTCGGGATCGCGGAGCTGGCTGGCGGTGATATTGACCGCGATCGCAGCCGAGGTGACGCCCTCGCGCTGCCACGCCCGCATTTGACGGCAAGCCTCGAGAAGGACAAACCGACCGATCGGCGCGATCAGCCCGGTCTTTTCGGCAATCGGTATGAAGCGGGCGGGGGGAAGCCAGCCGAGCTCCGGATGCCGCCAGCGGGCCAACGCCTCGATGCCAACGAGGGCGCCCGTACGCATCTCGACCTGAGGCTGGAAGTGGAGCTCAAGCTGCTCGAGCCGCAGGGCGCGACGCAGCTCGCCTTCGATGAGCACGCGCTCATTCGCACGCGCGCTTATGTCAGGCGAACAGAACTGGTAGTTACCGCCGCCAAGCGACTTGGCCCGCTCTACGGCGGCCTCCGCATTCTTCAGAAGGGCAGGAAAATCCTCGCCGTCGCCCGGAAAGACGCTGATACCGAGGCTCGCCGAAAGCGTCAGCTCGCGCTCGTCGACTACGAACGGCAGGGAGAGATCGTCGAGGATGGAGCGCGCCATGCGCGCTGCCTCGGTGCTCACGTCCCCGAGGTCGTTCAGCACCATGACAAACTCGTCGCTGCCGATCCGGGCGACGGTGTCGCCCGGTCGCGTCAGGCGCCCGATGCGCTCGGCGCAGGCGCGGATGGCAGCGTCGCTGGTGGCGTGGCCGTAGCCGTCCTTGAACTGCTTGAAGCTGTCGAGGTCGATCGCCAGAACGGCGAGGCTGGAGGAGGATCGCCGCGCGCCATCGATGATCTGACGTGCGCGATCCGTGAGCAGGTTCTGGTTCGGAAATTCTGTCACCGCGTCGTGGGTCGCCAGGTACTCTATTCTCGACTCGTAGACCTTGCGCTCGGTGATCTCCTGGTTGGCGAGGACGATTCGAACCGGACCATCGCCCGGAATGCGCATCGCCCGGAAGGCGAACCAGCGGGACCCGGCTGTCCCGGCCCGCTCGTACTCGACCGACGCTCCCACGTCGTCTTTCGACTGCGCCGAACGGACCAGCGCCGCAATGCGTCCGGCGTCGATGTCGCCGGACCTTGCCGCGCTATCGCAGGCAGCGAGGTAGTCCACACCTTCGTGCAATGCGAGCAGCACGTCATCATGCTCGGCAGCAAGGGCTTTCCAAGCGCGACTGATCGTGACGACCCGGCCATCAGAATCGATAACGGCTATCCCATCCGGTAGTGCGTCGATGGTCGCGTGAGCCAGCCGCTCCATCTCTCTGGCCTGGACGTCGGCGCGCACCGTCGCCGTCACGTCGTTGCCCTCGACGAAGACGCCGATGGACCGATCGCGCTTGTCGCGAATCGGTTCAAAGACGAAATCGATGAAGCGTTGCTCGGGAGGCGCCTCCTCCGAGCGGCGAAGCACGATCGAAGCGCCGGAACTCGTGAGGGGTTCCCCGGTGGCGTATGTCCGGTCAAGGCTCTCGAAATACCCTTGGCCGGCAAGCTCCGGCAAGGCGTCCCGAATCGGCTTGCCAATGACGTCGCGGCCTCCGAACAGCCGCACAAATGCCTCGTTCGCACTCTCGACCGTGTGGGCCGGTCCGCGCAAAACCACCATGAAGCCGTGCGCCCGGCGGAACAGCGCCTGCAGACGGCTGTCGAGTGCGAGGTCAGAATCCGTCTTTCCGTCCTGGGTCCCCCCAGGCGGTAAAGTGCGGCCGGCGGCCGTGACCGGAGCAGAAGGCGCTGTGTCCAGCGCGGAGAGTGGTCGGTCGACATCTGCGTGATCGACGAGCATCGCGGCGGCAGGCATCGGCTGGCGGGACGCACGGGAGGCAAGGTTTTTGGCAAACGCTCCGGCGACATAGCCGAGCTGAAGCACCACCACGCCGATGACCGCGTCGAGAATGGCGGTAGTCAGCCCGAAATCCGCCAGCATCGACGTCACGAACATGAACGCCAGTACGAGAACGGACACGATGATGAGCACCGTGACGCGCAGCACCATGCCAATTGCTACTCCCAGTGCGGCAATCAGCAGAAACGTCGCCATCGATGCTCCGAAATGGTCCGCCGCAGCTCGTTCGGTGCCGGCGAGCGCGGAAATGCAAAAATCCGCGACTCTTTCTTGCAGCTGCAGCCCAGCCCGTCTCGATCCTTGCAGCCGGCCGTTGCGTGGCCTTCACCTGGTTGGAAGCTAGCACACAGGAAACAAGCCGCGTCAGGGTCACATTCAACTAAAGGTTAGCGAACAATCGCCAAGCCGACGGCACCGGGGCACGGGGCATTTCAGTTCGGGTCGTCGCCGCCCTTGCCGAGGGCGAGCCCCTCGGCTAAGCCTCCCACATTCCGCGGGCAGTCTGGAATGTCTTGACACTCGGGGGATTGCGGCGGCAAACGAGGGTGTTGCCGTTTCGTTGCGTCGCAACATGTTTGGGGGTGAGGCGGTCGCGGCAGTTCGGTCGTGGCGGCCGGAGACAGTGCGGAAATGGAAACGCTCCTCAGCCAGTATATGCCGCTGGTGATCTTCATCGGCGTTGCCCTGGTGATCGGCATCGGGCTGTTGGTGATTCCGTTCATCGTGGCGTACCGGAATCCCGATCCCGAAAAGCTCTCGCCCTACGAGTGCGGTTTCGCACCCTTCGACGATGCGCGCATGACGTTCGACGTGCGCTTCTACCTGGT
>JAGRKR010000367.1 GCA_020442225.1 Hyphomicrobiaceae bacterium
TGGTTCGAATCCAGGTTCCCCAGCCAACTCCCTGATGCAAATCGTTCTCCGTTCAGACGACGCGCCGAAGTTTGTCGTTGTTTTCGAGTGTTGTAGCGGCAGGGCTGTTGACTGCGGCACCGGCCAGTGGGCCGAATTCAGTTCTCCGAGCGGCCGATTTCTCCGAACCTGTTGACTTCGGGTGTTTCGGTAAACAGGTTGCAGCCTCTGTTTTCATTGGGTTTTTCGCACTCCCGAATTCACCCATTTCGCATCGGAATTTGGGGTTGCGGAACAACCTGAGATCAAAATGACGCATCCGTTGCGCCGCTTGCGGGACGCTGCGAACCTTGCTGACCGAAAGTATGGCGGCGACCGCGGGCGCGTCGGCTATCGCGGCAAGCCAGAAGTCGCGCTACGTAGTGATGGCTGCGCCGGCCGCTGAGAGCGCACCGCTGGAGCTCGGCTCCGGACGGGTCAGATCGAGTACAACAATGTCGACGCGTCCCGCCCGCGCAGCGCGGCTCGTCGCGCGTAGGGCTTCGTGCAGTTCCTGCGGCGTCGAAGGCGGGCCGATCCCAGCAGGCGACCTTGTCAGGGCCACAGCGCCGCCGAACCACAGGACAAGAAAGATGCCACGCTCGGCCCGCCAGTCCGTGACGTAGAGATGGTCAAGCTGCTCGTCGGCGCTAGTCCAGAGGTTGCGGTGCCATTGGCCCTTAATCTCGACGGGCAGGATCAATCGCGCGCCAGCCCGGACGACGATGTCCACCCGCTTGTCATCGGCCCCGTGGCTCTCCGGGATGTACTCGAGAGACGCGTCGGACGCGCGCAGCATCTTGATCAGCTCGTCGCGGCAAGGCTCCTCGTCCTTGTGGCGGCCGTCCTCGCGCAAGAACCCCCTATACCAATCGACGTCGCTTCCCCGAAGCATGGCCTGCACGACGTCCATGTTCTCAAGCATCACCGCCTGAAGGTCGGCCGCGCCGCCAGGGGCCCCGCCGTCCAGGATCGTGGCGATCTCCCCGATTGCAGGGGGGGTGTAGGCCTGTTCGACGCGCTTGCGCCGCTGCTCGGCGGCGACGGCCCTGACGTGACCAGTATAGCCGTCCGAGGGCGCCCCTACCAAGCCGGCCATCGCGGCGACCGCCTCGTCCGAAGTGTCCTCCCCCAGCCGTGAGATCAAGCCGGAGAGGTAGCTAGTAGCGTCCCAAGGGTTCCTGCTACCGGTGGTCATGCCGGTGGGCATTGGACTTGCGGGCCAAAGTGTCCGGAAGGTTGTCACAATCCACGCGATGTGGCGGGAACTGAGCGGCAACGACGCACGATCGTCGTCGCGGTCGCTCGCCGTGCGGCGGCAGATAGCCCAGAGGAGGTCCGGCTCAGCCGCCCCGTCGAGACGAGCCTCGGCGGCCTCCAGATCAATCAACAGCTGCACCGCGTCCCAGGTCCGTCGCCGTTCGTCGTCGAGGGCCGTCGCGCGACACGCTTCACCGATCCGGGCGAGCTCGTCGCAGCGGTCGGAATGGAGGACGCGGTCGATCAGTTCGGCCTCGGGCCTGGCAGGCAAGTCTGGATACTGTTGCAGCCATTCAATGGCGAGCGCGGCAGCCAAGGCTGCATCGCGGTCCGCTCTCATCAGCTGGTAAAGCTCGTCGACATGCTCGCGCCTGCGGCGAAGCTGGGCGCCGATGAAGAGGCGAACGGCTCCCTCCCAAGCCCCGCGCGTCCGAAGATCGGTCTCCAGCCGGTCAGCAAGCCCGGTCAACCCCGCGTGTTCCTCAATTCCTGAGCTCCATAGCTCGAATAACCCTGCCATCAGTCGCTCGTCCGGCAAATCCGTGAACGGCTCCGCGCGAAGACGCAGCCGCTCAGCAAGAGCGGCCACGATCACGTCGCCCGCGTAGTATCGGCGCCCGTTCGCGAAGCTGAGCGCCATGCGCGTGGCACTCGGGCGGGGCGGCGCCGCGGTCAGGAACGACTCGAACCCGTCGTGGGCCGCGGCGGCGACCACAGGCCCCAGCCATTCTTCGACGCGCTCATGTGCAGGGAGTCCATCCCCGACATCATAGAAGCGCTTCAGGTAGGCTTGGGCCGCTCCGTGAAGCCACGAGAGATCGCCGGCCCGCATCCGGTCGACTTGTCCAATATGGTCCTCTCGGGCCCGCCCGAACTGCTCCGCCCGCTCCACGGCGTGTCGCTGCGCCTCGCGGTCCTCCTCGATCTTCCATTCGGGCACGACCACGTCCGAAAGGCGCGCGATACGCTCTCGGCGCACGGCATCATCCCCCACGAGGCGCTCCGCGGCCTGGCGCGGGAACCGGCCTCTCTCTTCGTCGTGAGGTACAAGGCAGAGAATATCAAACCATCGCTCATCGTTCGGTGCAGGTGGATCGAGAGCCGCAAGCAGAGCAACGACGTCGGATTCGTCCACTGTAAGCCCGGCGTTGATTCTCGCGAGCCGCATCTGCCTCCGCCAAATTGACTCTTCGCCGGCTTGGAGCAGCACTTGGTGCTGGATCGCCCGTCGGACGTCGTCAAGCGTCCGCAGCCTCTCCCGAAGGGTTGTGGCCTTGTCGCGGTGGTACGAGTGCCAACTCTCCAGTGGCTGCAGCCATCCCCAAAGGCGAGCGCCCTCCACGGGATCGAGGGCAAGGCGCCGGAGTACGAGGCCGTGTAGGGCGTCGATCAGGTCGTTGTGGTTGATGCCCGCCTCTCGGGGGAGCAGTTCGCGGAGGTGGTTCGAAAGGATATCCAGTATGCTATCGAGGCGATCCGGAGGGACGATCTCAGGCAGACGCCAGAAACGCGCCGCAAGGTGGTCAGACTCCTCACGGGGCCATGAGCAGAGAAGCAGGCCGTCGAAGGTCAGGACGACCTCGACGATCTGCCGGTCGGTGAATGCGCCCAAGCCTACCGCCCGCATCATATCGTACGCGAGGCGAACCGAGTTACGATCGGCCTGCTGCCGAAGGTCTTCCACCCAGACGGGCCAGTCTTCCCCATCCAGCTTTGCCAAGGCTGTACCCGCCTCCCAGCGGATGGCGAAGACCTCCGCCTGGTCCTGAAGGAGTTGCCGGAGCGCGTCGCGGTACGGCTCCGCCTTGACGCCGTCGGTCAGCTGCTCGAGCAGAAGGAGACGGAAGGCGACCGGGGCCAGCCGATCCAGGACCACGCGGTTTACCCTTTCGCGCAGCGGGAGGGACACGAGCGTAGCCGCCCGTGCCGCTCCACGCTGCCAGAAGCGTGGGTTTCGGTGTGCCAAGGCTTCCAGCGCCTCGAAAAGGGCTCTTGCTTGCGTCGCTGTCAGGGCGTCGGCATCGCCGTATTCAATGACGCCCATCGGGTCGGCGGCGATGACCGCATCGGCCAGGTGGGGACTGCGTGCGAGCCAGGCATGAAGGCCACGAAGGCTCGTGGGCACGAGCCCGGGGGAGTGAAAAAGGTGCAGGTGGCGCCTGCGCTTCGCCCGCGTGTCGGCCCGCTTGGCGAGCCATGCCGCCCCAAGGAACTCGCCGATGCGACGGTGCCAATAGGTGAAGCTGTCTTCGCCACCCGCGAAGAGCCGAGTGCCCAAGACCTGCGCGAGGTGTCCGCCGGCAAGCGCGTCGATTTCGGCGACGGGAAGCTCGCCCTCCTCCAAGTTCGCCTGCCCTCTCCGGCGGATCGCGGAAGCGCCCGACAGGATGAGGGCGGCGAAGGCCGCGCCTGCCGCATCCAGAGCGATTTCTCGTGAAAGCTCCTGGCGGCCTATCCCATCCCGGTGCTCGACACGCAGCTTCTCGACGGCGAGTTCGAAGAGCGTGCCGCTGCTCGTAGGTAGGAGCTCATCGGAGGGTAGCCGGGCAAGCAGATCGAGGGTCTGAGGGTTCCCGAGGTAGTCGAGTCCGTAGGACTCGAAGTGCTCGATGAGATCTGTGGCGCGCTCCGCGCCCACCTGCTCCGACAGGATCGCGAGTTGATCCTCCCGGCAGAGCGGTTCGAGATGGAGCTGCAACGGCTCAGCCGAGTATTGCTCGTGTATCGCCGCTACGGATGTGGCCGCCTGCCAGTCGGCCACCCGGCAGGAGAGCACGAAGCGGGGATAGCCGAGCGCGCCGAGCTTCCGGAGGACAAGATCGACAGTGTCTCCTTCTCGCGCTGCCGCGACCTCGTCGAGCGCATCGACGAGGATCAGCGGCGCATCGCCGAGAAGGGTCGCCGGATCGGGCCGGTTGATAAGCTGGCGGGCGGTACAGGGCATGACGCCCATCACTTCGCCGAGTGAACTCAGAAGACTACTCTTACCCATGCCCGGTTCACCTAGCACCACCAGCGACTCGGGGCGGCCTGAGAGTTCGTCCTCACGGATTCGCTCGCGCCCGTTTTCAAGCGTTTCGTGCCAGAGCGTCCGCGAGACGTAGGTCAAATGGCCCCTCACGGGATCATCGGTTGCCGGTCAGTGCTTGTAGGGCGATCCAAGACGCACGGCAACGGAAGGCCGGTACACAACTAGAGAATGGACATGAAGGCTCTCGGCGCATCAGCGGGTGCCGATGACCGGGGTGATCATCACCACGTTACTGCTGGGCGTAGCTGTGAACGCCATCTGGTGCTTGGCGACCTACGGGTTCGGGCACCTGTCCGTCAGACACCGTCAGCGGCCACTCGAGTTCCTCAACCGGTAGCCCGTGATCCCCGAGCTCGGCCATCAGTTTCTCGATCGCCTGACTCAGCCGACCCGAGACGACCCGAGATTGCTGCTGGATACTCCCAATTTGGGCCACCGGCAGCTGCAGGTAGTGCTGCGCGTCTTTGTCCAGCGCGGACGACCGCATGAACTCCCGCAGCCGCTGAATCTGAAGATAGGCGCTGACGACGATCGGAACCGAGGCGCCCGGTAGGCGGCCAATATGCTGGACGTTCGCGTCGAAGATGGGTGTCGCATAGATGGGTAGGACTACCCTGTCCTTCTTTTGATCTTCCTTGAACTCCTTCTGCGCCAGGTGCTGGATGTTCGCTCGCATCTGCGCCAGTTCGACTAGGAGCCCACGCCCGAGCTCGAGCGACTCGTGCTGGCGCCGCCGCCTTGCAAGATCTGCCTCGTGCTGACGCTGATCGCGGGCGAGTTTCGCGGTGTAGAGAAGGGTCAGGATCACACCGATGAAGCCGACGGCGACGCCGACCAGCTCCTGGAAATCCTTGATCACCTCGTACCAGGACACGCCGACCACCTCTCTCGACGGAAGGTTATGCCGCGTCTACTGACCGAAGAAGGGGTTTTTCGGAGGTGTCTCGTTGAAAGCTGCAATTTACTACCTTAAGCGGGTCGCGGCCTGGGTGTGGCAGGGTTGTCATCTCCTTTCGGGCCCACTGCTCGCTTTAGGCGCCCCGCTTGTCGCAGCATGGCTTTGGCCGACCGAGTTCGGCTTCCGCTCCGTCGGTTTTCTCCTCCAAGTGCTCGGCGTCTGGATCGTCTGGGTCGGAATCCGCGGCACCCGCAAGCAGTTCGACGTGCCAGGCTCATGGGCTCAGACCAAGGCGTGGATGTCGAGCTTCCCGCGCATCCGGGGCCGAGTAATCTTGGCATCGGGTTCGGCAATCGTGTCGCTCTCCGGTATGTCCGCCCGCGCGCACGTCTGGTCTGGCGTCCCCGAGGGCGCCACCGTCGAGCAGCGTCTCGAAGCCGTCGAGAAGAACGTCAGGAGGGTGCGGGACGATCTAAGCGCACATCAGAAGGAGGCCGACGACAGGGTTCGCGCCCAGGACGAGGTGATGAAACGGGAACGAGCCGAACGTGAGGCCGCCGACAAAGAGATCCACGAGAAGATCAAGGAGACCGAGACAGGCGGCCTAAAGCTGAATGCAGCCGGCGTCTGGTGGCTGCTATCGGGAACGGTGTGCTCGACCTTCCCAGAAGAGATTGCTCACATGCTCCGGGGTGCGTAGCCGCGCAAGACGATCCAGTTTGACCCCGTCGCCCGTGTCCCAGGCCAGGAACCGTCGCACCCTCGGTATCGTGTAGTGCATAGCCGAGGTCCTCACCGATGAGTGGAGACGTTACGACGGCGGGCTTCCCGCGCTCAGCCCGTCCGACGCAGAGCCCATCATAAGGTGCGTTCGCTGCCGGTCCCACTCCCGCCGATTCCCCTCCAGCAAATCCTCCAGCCGCGTGCCCTCCGCCTGCCGCCCATCGAGGATCGCCTCGACGATGTCCGGCGCGAGCAACATCAACCGCAGCACCCTGCTGATGTAACCGCGGCTCACACGCTCGCGCCCGGCGAGCTCCTCGATTGTCGCGCAGACGCCCTCGTCCAGCATCCGCTGCCACCGGAACGCCCGCGCCAGCGCCTTGAC
>JAGRKR010000368.1 GCA_020442225.1 Hyphomicrobiaceae bacterium
CAGCGCCAGCCAGATCGCGGTCGACGACGGCGACGTCAGCAGGAACAGGCACACCGGGCACGCCAGGATGCGCAGCACCGTGATGGCATTCGGCAGGGTCCAGATATTCAAAGCCATGTTCGTGATCGATCTCTGCCCGCGTCGCCCCACCGCTCGAAACGCACGATAGCAGTCCCGTGCGCCCGATCCAATGCTCCGTGAGCCACTATCGCTTACAAACGCGTCAACTGGTTGAAGTACTTCTTACCCACGGCGATAAGTGCTCCTCGGCCGGCAGTCCACCGGAGGGCGGTGCTTTTCCACCGTGCGCCCGGCCTGTTCCTCAGCTAACATTGTTCCGATCTGGTCAGATGTACGGCGCGGCAAGCTGGGGAGGAGCCTCATGGGAACCGTCGGTTGGATCGTACTCGGTGTCATCGTTCTGGCGGCACTTTGGCTGCTGACCTCCTACAACGGCCTCGTCACTCTGCGTCAGAGAGTCCGGCAGGCCTTCGCCGACATCGACGTACAGCTCAAGCAGCGCCATGACCTCATTCCCAACCTCGTCGAGACGGTCAAGGGCTACGCCAAGCACGAGAAGGACACTCTCGAGAACGTCATCCGCCTTCGCAACGCGGCAGCCTCGGCGAGCGGCCCTGCGGCGCAAGCCGCGGCCGAGGGCGCCCTGCAAGCCGGCCTGCGCCAGCTCTTCGCCCTGGCGGAAGCCTATCCGGACCTCAAGGCGAACGAGAACTTCAAGCAGCTGCAGCTCGACCTGTCCGACATCGAGAACAAGATCGCCTCGGCGCGGCGCTTCTTCAACAACTCGGTCTCTGAGTACAACGCCACGCGCGAGAGCTTCCCGGCGGTCCTGATCGCCAACTCGTTCGGCTTCGCCCCGCACGACTTCTTCAATCTCGACGAGGCCGAGCGCAAGGCCGTCGCCAAGCCTCCCGAGGTCAAGTTCTAGCGCGACAAGGCTCTGGCGATAGAGGCGGGCCCTGCGGCATGACCGAGGCATTCGGACTCTACACGCACATCCGGGCGAACAGGATTCGCTCCGGCGTGCTGCTGCTCGGCTTCGTCGTGCTGATCCATGCCCTCCTCTTTTCGCTGATCCTCGCCGCGAACGCCTTGGGTGGCGGCAGCTTCGAGCAGATCCTGAACGCCAGCACGCGGCAATTCTCGCGGTCCTGGCCGCTCGCTGGCCTCGGCGCGCTCGCCTGGCTGGCCATCGCGTTCTTCACCCATCAAAGGCTGATCTCCGCGGCCACCGGCGCCAAGGCCGTCACGCGCCGGGAAATGCCCGAGCTCTACAACGAGCTGGAAGCTTTGTGCATTTCGCGCGGCATGACGATGCCGACGCTGCAGATCATCGAGACTCCCGCGCTCAACGCCTACGCCGCAGGCATCAAGGATGGCGACTATGTCGTTGCCGTCACGCGGGGCTTGATCGAAACGCTCGACCCGCAGGAGGTGCGCGCCGTACTCGCGCACGAGCTCACGCATATCCGCAACCGCGACACCCAGCTCATGGTCGTGGCTGTGATCTTCGCCGGCATCTTCGCCTTCTTCGGCGACATGATCATCCGCGGCTGGGATTTTCCCTATGGCCTGTCACCGTCGAGCAAGCGTCAGCGCGAGAGCAACACTGGCTGGGGCTCGAGCACTTCCGGCAACGACAGCCGCAGCAGCAGTGGTCGCGACAAGGGCGGCGGTGCGCTCCTGGCGCTGGCGATCGCGGTGGTGATCATCCTGATCTCCTGGGGTCTTTCCACACTGATCAGGTTCGCGCTCTCCCGCTCGCGCGAGTACATGGCCGATGCCGGCTCCGTGGAGTTGACGAAGAACCCCGATGCCATGATCTCGGCGCTGCAGAAGATCTCCAAGCAGGCCACCTTCGACGTCCCGTCCCGCATGGAGGCCTTCTTCATCGAGAACCCGGTCTCCCAGCGCATCACCGGGCTTCTCGCCACACACCCCGCCATCGAGGATCGCATCGCGGCGCTCGAGAAATATGCCGGTGGCAAGCGCGCCGAGCCACGCACGGCTTGAGCTGTCTCGCACGCGACCGGGCCTGGTCCTCTCACCCCCCCATATACGTGTCGAATGGGCCGAGGCGTGCTATCGACGCTTTCCGCACCCTGATCTGAAATCGATTCGAGGGGCCCCAGATGCGCGCGCTGCTGCTGCCGTTTACGTCACGCTTCGTCACCTTCACCCTCGTCGTCGTCGCGACCGTGCTTCTCGGCGTGCTCGCACTCGCAGTGCCCGGCTGGCGCGCCGTGCTCCTGCTGCCGCTGCTGGTTCTCGCCGGCTTGTCGCTGCTCGGCGTGCGCGATCTCCTGCAGACCCGCCACAGCATCCTGCGCAACTACCCGATCGCCGGACACCTGCGATTTCTCTTCGAGGAGATCCGCCCGGAGATGCGGCAGTATTTCTTCGAGGGCGAGAAGGACGGCATGCCGTTCAGCCGCGACAAGCGCGCCATCGCTTATCAGCGGGCGAAATCGGAATTGGACAAGCGCCCCTTCGGCACGCAGTTCGACGTCTACAGTGACGCCTACGAATGGGTGAACCACTCGATTGCACCGGTCCCTGTGGCGCACGAGCCGTTCCGGATCGCGATCGGCGGCCCCGATTGCCGCCATCCCTACGCAAGCTCGGTGCTCAACATCTCGGCCATGAGCTTCGGCTCGCTCAGCGGCGCCGCGGTCGAGTCGCTCAACCGTGGCGCGGCGATCGCCGGTTGTCTCCACAACACCGGAGAGGGCGGCGTGTCACGGCACCATCGCCACGGCGGCGAGCTGATCTACCAGATCGGGACCGGCTACTTCGGCTGCCGCGACGAACGGGGCGACTTCTCGATCGAGCGTCTGCTCGCCACGATCGGCAAGGCACCGGTGCGCGCGATCGAGATCAAGCTGTCACAGGGCGCCAAGCCGGGCCTGGGAGGCGTGCTGCCCGCGGCGAAGGTCACCCGCGAGATCGCCGACGCGCGTGAGGTACCGGTGGGCGTGACGGTGCACTCACCATCGACCCACAAGGAGTTCTCCGACGTTGCCGGCCTGGTCGACTTCGTCGAGCGCATCGCGGAGGCCACCGGCGTGCCGGTCGGCATCAAGTCCGCCGTCGGCCAGGTGGTGTTCTGGGACCAACTCGCCGACCACATGGCCACCACCGGGCGCGGCCCGGACTTCGTGACCGTGGATGGCGGCGAAGGTGGTACCGGTGCCGCGCCGCTCGTGTTCACCGACCACGTGGCATTCCCGTTTCGAGATGGGATGTCCACGGTGTTCCGGGCCTTCGCCGCTCACGGCCTGCACCAACACATCGCCTTCTTCGGCAGCGGCAAGCTCGGCTTCCCCCAGGAGGCGGTCGCGGCCATGTCCCTGGGCGCTGACGGCGTCAATGTGGCGCGCGAGGCAATGTTGTCGATCGGCTGCATCCAGGCCCAGCGCTGCCACACCGGCCACTGCCCCACCGGGGTCGCCACCCAGAGCCGGTGGTTGGCGCGCGGCCTCGTGCCCACCGACAAGGCGGCCCGCGCCGGCAACTATGTGATGGCGCTGCGCCACGAACTGCTGCGGGTGAGCCGGGCGTGCGGCGTGAACCATCCGGCGCTCATCGACCGCGATGCCATCCGCCTGGTCAGCGAGGACGGCGCTCTCGTGAGCGTGGCGGAGCGCTACGGCATCCCCACCACCATCGATCGGTTGTCCTCGGAGGACCGGTCGGTCCTCGAGGGAGGCCGGTAGGCAGAAGCCGGACCGATCAGGGCGTCCAGTCGGCGAAGGTGTCGATCATCAGCTCCACATTCGGGCCGAGCGGGTAGAGGATGGGGCACGTGCACCCGTGCCGCAGGTACTCGGCCACCTTCTCGCGGCACTCGTCGGGGGTACCGGCGGCGCAGATCATCTGCACGATGTCGTCGGGCACGAGCCGCGACGCAGCGACCACTTCGTCATGGGTTGCGGGCCAGGTCAGCACCTGGTGGATCTCGTCGAGCAGCGACTCGGGCACTCCAGACGCCTTCATGATGTGGGGCTGC
>JAGRKR010000369.1 GCA_020442225.1 Hyphomicrobiaceae bacterium
GTGCCGATATCGTTGCCCTGCCGCATACCCTGGGTCGGATCATGGCTCTCCCAGAATACCCTGAGCAATTCGGCGTAGCTCACCTTGGCGGGGTCGAATACGACCAGCACGACCTCGTTGTGGCCCGTGCGGCCGCTGCACACCTCCTCGTAGATCGGATTGCGCGTGTGCCCGGCCGCATAGCCGACGGCGGTCACGTGCACGCCGGGAACCATCCAGAACCGTCTCTCGGCGCCCCAGAAGCAGCCCAGGCCGAACATGGCTCGCGCCGAGCCTTCGGGGTATGGTCCCTTGAGCGGCGCGCCCGACAGGAAATGGCGCTCTGCCGTGGCAATGGGCGTGGCGCGCCCGGGCAGTGCATCGGCGGCGGAGGGAATCTCGATCTTGCGTCTCGAGAACAGCATGGCTTCACCCTGGCAAGCGGTTGGATGACCGGCATATAGTGTCACGGAGCGCCTTCGGCAGCTCACAATCGCCTGATGCCGGCGGCTTCGGCGGAAGTGGGTGCGCCGGCGGACATGGGATCGACGCGGAGGCTAGCATGAGCAGCAGAGCCGACACAGCCCCTTCGACCGACATTGCTGCGATGCTCGGCCCCCGCGCGGGCGAGGCTGATGGCCGGCCGGGGCCCGTCGTCGAGGGCGGACGCCCGAAAGCGACGCCGACGTCATGGCCGCGCGAGGTCTACGAGGCGGGCGGCGGGCGCAAGACCGCGCTTTCGTTCGTCGTTCTGCTGCTGCTGCCGTTCGCCGCCAGCATTGCGCCGATGCTCTACATGCGCCTCACGCGCCAGCTCTGGCTCGGGACGGTCGGTCTGGGCGTGCTGGGCCTGGCGCTCGGGATCATCATGACCCTGCTGATCATCCAGCTCGCCGCGGCGCTGCGGTTGCGGATCGTGCTTGGCGAGAGGGCGGTTTCGCTGCGCCTGCCGGTGGCGCGTGGCGCGACCCCGCTGCTGCGATTCAAGAGCTACGAGGTGCCCTACGACGAGATCCTCGCGGTGGAGACGCGCCGGGAGGTCTATGGCGGCAAGGTCGCGCCCGTGTTGATGCGGGCGACCCGCATTGTCACGCGGTCGGGCGACAAGATCGTGCTTGGTCACTACAACGAGCACGATCCCGATGTTTCGCTGCCCTACGACAAGATCGCCCACAAGATCGCGGAGCGAGCAGGGATCAAGGTCGCCGACTTCGGTACGGTCCGCCGCGCCGCCCACCAGAAGCTGCTCGGCCTGGTCGGCGACAGCGAGCGGATGCCCGAGAGCGAAATCGAGGAACTCAATCGTGGTCATGCCCGCTTCATGCGGGGGCTGATCCTCGTCCTCTGCGCGCTCGTGGCTTTCGGCATCCTCTCGGATGTCTTCCTCGCCAAAGGCGGCTAGCAGGCGCAGGTTCGGGCCTGATGGGCCGGGTTTTATCTCGCCGTGAGCGCGGATTGGCGTGCTCCGGAGCGGCCTACGCGCGCTCGCGCAAGGCTTCGGCGTCGCCAGTCAGGCGGCGATCCAGCGCGTCGACGAGGGGAGGCGCGCCATCAGGCGCGATCGATTTCCTGGTCGAGCTCCCACATCTCTTCCTTGACGCGGACATCGGCGAGGATGCGATCGATCACGAGGCAGGTTCTGCGGAACAGGTCCGAGCCAGTGCGGTAATCGGCAGGAGCGAAGAAATCGCAGCGCCCCGCCTTGAACAGGTCGACGCACTTCTCGCGATCACGGCCCGGCGGGTGGACGGCGATTGCATGGCCGCCGTTCTTGCGCATGACCGCCATGGACGGCACGTCGGTCTCACCATCACCGAAATAGATCATGTTGGCGAAGGGGATGGGCCGCGCCGTCTCCGGCATGTGGCTGTTGATCGATTCCCCGAGGTCCTCGATGCCCTTGTTGATCCGGAACAGGTACTGCGTCTTGCCGGTGTCGGTGATGACGCGCTTCGGGTAGGGCAGGTCATAGGCGTCGAAGTAATACTCGGAGGCGAACACGTTGTGGAAGCGAGGGTAGATCGGTGTGCCCTCGATGATCTCTGTCAGACCCGACGAGATGAGATAATGGCGCAGCGTGATGTCCGAACCCAGGGCATGGGAGGCGACATAGCCGCCAATCGTGTCGAACCAGGTGGCCACGCCGGCGAACAGCTCCACGTCACGTCCGAGCGCTACGAGTTGCTCGCGATCGATGCGGATGCCCCGCTCCTTGGCCTTCCTGTACATCAGGTGCATGTAGGTGATGAGGCTGTCGGCCTTCTCGCGGCGTGCGCGCGCGTTGGCCTCGGTCCAGAACGCCTTCGGGTCCTCGCCGATGGCCGGGAGGAACGTATACTCCTGCATCGGCTTGGGCGAGAGCGTGCCATCGAAGTCGTAGACGAGCGCCAGTATCGTCTTGTCGAAGCTTCGCGGCGCCTTGCGTCCTGCTCTGGCAGGAGCGGCGGCACGCGCGCGGCGCTTGTCGGGAGCCGACACGGCGCCCTTGGCTCCGGCGCGACGCGGCTTGCCGCGAAGTTTTGTCATGGGCTGAGCACCTCGAACTCGAATGATGACGCCTGCGAAGCCCTGGCGCTGCAAAGCGCCAGCGGTCGTTCCGCTGAAGCTACATCACGTGATTCGTTGTCTCAATCATGGCCGTGCGGCGGCGGATCTCCGGGCGACGGCAGGGCGGCGGCCCGCGCGCTCAGAGAATGCCCGATGCCTGCCATTTCTTGAGTATGCCCTTGAGCACGTCGATCTCGTGTTTCGATATCGAGGTGAGCGGATCGCGTTCGCCATCGCGATCGAAAGCTTCCGGCAGGAGTCCGCCGTGAGGCGCGTCGCTGGTGGCTTGCATCAGGAAAAGTGCGTTTGGCGAAACCTTTAATGTTTCGCAAATTCTTATGATCAGGGAAATGTCCGGCTCTGTTTCCGCGCGTTCGTATCGCGTGTACCTGTTCTCGTCGATGCCCAGGCGATCCGCCATCTCGCGTGCGGTATTGATGCCACGATAGGCTCTGAGCGTCCTGAGGCGCTTTGCAAAGGCCTTGCGGGCTTCGGGCGGTGATTTGGCGGACATGTCTGGCTATCTCATCTTTCTTCTTGTGTCAGCGCACGCGGAATACTCTCGAGAGAGGCGAGCGAAGCAGCCGAACCGAATTCCGGTCGGTGATTTGTCGATACGCTGCTCACATTTTGCAATAAATGATTTGCGCCTGAGTGATTGCAGTCCGTCGTCGGCTGCTTTGGAAATATTTGATAAAGTGACTTCGAAATGAAAGGCGCATTCTTTCTCCGTATCTGCGGAAAGGGGGATGCCTGGAAATTTTGTCGTGGCCTCTGAATAAGGCCAAGTGTTCCGCGTACGGACCTGTGGCGTGCGGGCAGCCACGTAAATTTCGCCGGTACCGGCTGCGCGACGACGGTTCGGCATTGATCTTGATATAGGAGATCGCCGTATGCTGCGGCGCACGCCCGGCGCATGCACAGCCGAGCTGAGGAGCCGGTGGCTCGCGAGCTCATTGCAGAGCATTGGCGCGTGACGAGGCTGTCGTGTCATATGCAGCCCTGGGATTGCCGGTCGATCAAAGTCACTAACCTGTTTCCACGTCAGCTTCGCGAAGACTTAGTCACGGCCTAAGCCTGCTGCTAGCCTTTGCGCCGACGATGCCGATGGGGCGCACGCTTGACGCGAGACGAACCCGAAGCCTGAGTACGCGGCTGGGGGACGTTGCGTATCCTGAGACGGCCGCGCCAGTGGTCGATGGGCGGTCTCATCTTCAATGGAACGCGTTAGCGAACGCGCCGACCATACGACACTATGCCGAGCAGTTTCAAGACTTTGAGGGAACAACTGAATTCCCTGGCAAAGAGCAAATCATCCGAAGGCGGATCAACAAGCTCTTCCGGGTGCGGTTCGAGTCGCGGTGCTTCCCGAGCGGGATCAAGAGGTTGAGGGTGCCCCGGGTGGTTGTGTCGAGGGCAATCCAGGGCGCAGCAGGTTGTGCAAACTGTTGCAATTCTGCGGCATGTCTGCAGGAGATTATCAGGGTGTGTGCGCAACATCGTTGTGCGCCGCAATGCCAGCGCCATGAGTGGGCTTGTGGGGAGTGCTCCGCCGCGTTCGCACAAGAGCGCTCAGGCGCTGCCGATGAGGATGCCGGCGGCGAAGACGATCAGACCTCCGAGCACGACCTCGAAGGCCGCCTGCAGGAACTTGGTGTCCATGTAGCGCGCGCGGATGTAGGCGATGACCCAGAGCTCGATGAGCACGACGACGATGGCGAAGGTCGTTGCGGTCCAGAAGTCCTTGATGAGGTAGGGAAGCGTGTGGCCGACACCGCCGATCGTGGTCATCAGGCCCGTGATGGTGCCGCGCAGCCAGGGATGCCCGCGGCCGGTGAGCGAGCCGTCGTCGGAGAGCGCTTCGGCGAATCCCATGGAGATGCCGGCGCCGACCGACGCGGCCATGCCCACGAGGAAGGTTTGCCACGAGTCGTGCGTGGCGAAGGCGGCGGCAAACAGCGGCGCCAGCGTCGAGACCGAGCCATCCATGAGCCCTGCGAGGCCCGGCTGGACGACCTGCAACACGAACATGCGCTTGCGGGCCTCTTCCTCCTCCGACTTGGCGTCCGACGTGAGATGCTTCTCGCCGAGCTTCTCGGCCAGTGATTCGTGCTCCCGTTCGGCGGCGACGAGGTCTCCGAGCAGCTTGCGGATGCTCGCATCGGAGGTGCGCTCCAGGGCGCGCTCGTAGAAGCGCCGCGTCTCGTACTCGATCTCCTCGGCCTGCTTGCGCACCTTGTCGAGGCCGAGCGGCCGCACCATCCAGAGGGGGTTGTAAGTGGCGAACCCCTTCACGTCCTGGCGGCGGATGAGGGGGATGTGCTCGCCGAACTTCTCTCGGAAGAGGTCGATGAGCCAGCGCCGGTGCTCGTTCTCCTCCTCGGCC
>JAGRKR010000370.1:0-2680 GCA_020442225.1 Hyphomicrobiaceae bacterium
CAACGATCAACGATCAACGAGCAGCGGCTGCACTGCGCGGCCGAACGGGAGGGGACAGTGGCGAGACTCGAGTGGAACAGCAGGGAGTTCGTGGAGAAGGCGGCCCATGGCGGCGCCGTCGATGCGCTCTTCGAGCTAGGCCTGATGTACTGCGTCGGCCGTGATGTCGAGATGGACCTCGTGGCGGCCCACAAGTGGTTCAATCTGGCGGCCATGCGCGGCAACGAGCGTGCGAAGCGCTATCGGATGGAGATTTCCCGCGAGATGTCGCGCATCGATATCGCCAAGGCGCAGCGCCAGGCGCGCGAGTGGCTGGCCCGCCACTGACCGCGGCCACGAATACCACGTGGTCGGCCCAAGAGCGAGCCACCCTTCATTCCAACGGTGAAGTGCTCTATACCGGGTGGCGGGTCGCTCCCTGCCACACTCGGCGTCTGGCATGGCAGCTGCCCGATGCGGTGGTAGCCGGGGACATGTCAGATGCGCACGCGACTCCTGCAGACACGCCCGCTTCGTAGCCTGGGGGCGCTGTTGCTCCTCATGCTGCTGGCGGGACCCGAGAGGGCCATGGCGCAGGAGAAGACCGCGCCGCCGAGCCGGGGCGCCGCACAGTACTCCTTCGCACGCATCATCCAGCGCGTCCGGCCGGCGGTCGTCTACGTGTCGACCCAGAAGCGCGTTCCCGGCGTCCGCACGCCGTTCGACCACATCCCGGAATTCCGTGAGTTCTTCCGCCAGTTCGGCGATCCCTTCGGCGTGCCGCGGGACCGCGTACAGACCTCGCTCGGGTCCGGCGTGATCGTGCGCGCCGACGGCATGGTGATCACCAACTACCACGTGGTCAGCGGCCGGCGGAACGAGCCGATCCGCGTCACCCTGCACGATCACTCCGAATACGAGGCGCGCATCGTGATGGCCGATCCGGGCACGGATCTCGCCGTTCTCAAGATCATCGGTGGCGGACGCTTCGAGCCCATCGAGATGGCCGATTCCGACCGCGTCGAAGTCGGCGATCTCGTCCTGGCCGTCGGCAATCCGTTCGGCGTCGGCCAGACCGTGACGATGGGCATCATTTCCGGACCGCTGCGCGGGCGCATCGGCAAGGCCAAGCACCAGGTGTTCCTGCAGACGGACGCTGCCATCAATCCAGGCAATTCCGGTGGTCCGCTGATCAGCATGAGCGGGCGGCTGATCGGCATCAACACCATCATCCTGTCGAAGTCGGGCGGCTCGCATGGCATCGGCTTCGCCATCCCGTCGAACCTCGCGCAACTGGTGCTCGATAGCGCCCTGCGCGGCGACAGCCGGGTCGTGTGGCCCTGGATCGGCGCCGACTTGCACCCGGTCCGGCGCGATCTGGCCCAAGGGCTCGGGCTGCGCCGCATCGCGGGCGCCTTCGTGAACTCGGTGTCGCGCAACGGGCCGGCCCAGCGCGCGGGACTGATGCCGCAGGATGTCATCGTCAAGGTCGACGGCATCGATATCGACGATCCCCGGCTCGTGCTCTATCGCTTGGCCTTGCGCGGCATCGGCAAGCGCTCGACGCTGGAGGTCATACGTCGCGGCCGTCCGGTGTCCGTCACCATGGACATCACGGCGCCGCCCAAGCAGAGCGCCGACGACGTGCTCGTGCTCGACGGCAATCATCCGCTGCAGGGCGCCACCGTCGCCAATATCTCGCCGGACATGGCGGAGGAGCGCGGCATTGCCGAGGGAATAGGCGTCCTGGTTACGGCCGTGGCGCGCAATTCCAGGGTGGCCGACAGCCTGCGCGTTGACGACGTGATCGTGGAACTGCTCGGCCAGCGCATCACTTCCGTTGAGCAGATACGAGGCTTGGTCGATACACCGGATAGAGTCTGGCCGATCGTGGTAATCCGCGACGGGCGGCGGATCCGTGGTGTCGTGCGGTGAGGCCGCCACCGCGTCGCGGCGTTTCAGCCTGAAGGCAGGTCGTGAGCAGTCTCTTCGAAGCAGCCGGTCTCGACAAAGGCGCGCCCCGCCCGCTGGCCGACCGGCTGCGGCCGGTGTCGCTCGCCGAGGTGGTGGGGCAGGAGCATCTGGTCGGGCCGGAGGGCACGCTGACGCGGCTGATCAGAAGTGGCCGCCTGCAGAGCATGATCCTGTGGGGACCACCGGGCTCCGGCAAGACGACGGTGGCGCGGCTGCTGGCGCACGAGACCAGGCTCGAGTTCGAGCAGTTGTCGGCTATCTTCTCGGGCGTGCAGGATCTCAGGAAGGCCTTCGAGCGGGCCAAGGCGCGTCGGCTGTCGGGGCAGGGGACGCTGCTGTTCATCGACGAGATCCATCGCTTCAACCGCTCCCAGCAGGACAGTTTCCTGCCGCACATGGAGGACGGCACGATCACGCTGGTCGGGGCGACGACGGAGAACCCGTCGTTCGAGCTCAATCCCGCCGTGCTGTCGCGCGCCAGCGTACTGGTCTTCAACCGCCTCACGGAGGAGGCGCTCGAGAGCCTTCTGAAGCGGGCGGAGGCGGAGGAGGGGCGAGCGCTGCCGCTCGCGCCAGAGGCCCGCGAGGCGCTGATCCTGATGGCCGATGGCGACGGGCGCGCCGTCATCAACCTCGCCGACGAGGTGCTGGCGGCCGTAGCGCCCGGCCAGACGCCGATCGATCGCGAGGGGCTGGTCAAGCTGGTGCAGCGGCGCGCGCCCATCTA
>JAGRKR010000370.1:2693-8509 GCA_020442225.1 Hyphomicrobiaceae bacterium
GACAAGTCGCGTGACGGCCACTACAACCTGATCAGCGCATTGCACAAGTCCGTGCGCGGCTCCGACCCCGATGCGGCGCTCTACTGGTTGGCGCGAATGCTGGACGGTGGTGAGGACCCGCTCTACATCGCGCGCCGCATGGTGCGCATGGCGGTGGAGGATATCGGACTGGCCGATCCCGCCGCCCTCCAGCAGGCGCTCGCCGCCAAGGAGGCCTACGACTTTCTCGGCTCTCCCGAGGGCGAGCTGGCCCTGGCCCAGGCGCTCATCTATCTGGCGACCGCGCCGAAGTCGAACGCCGGCTACGTGGCGATCAAGGCCGCGATGCGCAGCGCCAAGCAGCACGGCAGCCTGATGCCGCCGAAGCACATCCTGAATGCGCCGACCAAGCTCATGGCAGAGCAGGGCTACGGCGCCGACTACGCCTACGACCACGATGCCGAGGATGGCTTTTCCGGTCAGAGCTACTTTCCCGACGAGATGGCGCGACAGACCTATTATGATCCGCCTGAACGGGGATTCGAGCGTGAGTTGCGCAAGCGGCTCGCCTACTGGCAGGGTTTGCGCCGCAAGCGCACGGGCGGCGGCTGAGCAACGCAGAGGACTGCGCCGATGAGCGAGATGAAGCCGGGCTCCGCCCATATCAGCGGCATCATCGTCGCCATCCTGGCGCTCGTGGGCATCGTCGGCGGGATTGTGCTGGTCGTGGGCAGCCTTGACGAACGGCTCGCGGTCTGGCGCTCCCAGCCCACGCGTACGCCGGCCGCAACACGCCCGCGCATCGTGCCAACGCCGCCGCAGACGCCGGCCGGGCCTGTGATCCGACCGGAGCGGGGGCCGGCGCCGGAGCGAGCCAACGACGCGCATCGCAACGTGCCGGCCGCACCGTCCGCGCCTCCGGCTGCCAAGCCGGCGCCCCTGACCGAGGACGAAGCGTGGCGGCAGGCCGAGGAGGCCAATACACTGATCGGCTACGTGCGCTTCATCACCCGCTTCCCGACCAGCCGCAAAGTTGACGAGGCGCGACGGCGGATCCTCAAGCTTTCCGTGCCGCAGGGGCGATGAGCGCCAGGGTGCGCCTGCCGAAACGTGCAGGCGTTGGACTTGGGCAGCCCGCCTTCCTATAGTCGGGCGCGCCGGCAAGCCTCTCGTGGAGATCGAACATGGTCGCGTTCAAGGATTTGTGGCGCAATCATCCCATCAACCAGTCGAACCAGTCGCCCTGCATCGTTCCGAAAGACATGAAAGTCTTCGGCAAGGACATGCGGCGCGGCATGCCGACATTCTCCAACCAGTGCTCCATCCGCATGGGTGTGGCCCTCAAGAACGCCGGCGTTTCTCCCGGCGCGGTCAGGGGCTGTGTCACCTGCGGCGTGCACGGTCCGGAAGCGATGCACTTCATCCGCGCGCGGGAGCTGGCCAATGCACTCGTCGCGGCCAATATCCCCAATGTCGCCAAGGTCGAGCGCATCACGGGGCCGGAGGTGCAGAAATTCTATCCGCGCCTGATCGGCCGCACGGGCATCATCTTCTTCAACGGCTACTGGTACCGCAACGCGCAGGAGCGTGCCGCCAGGAACCCGACGGGCGACCACATCGACGTCTGGAACGGCTATCGCACGTCGGCGAAGTGGCTGTTGGAATGGTTCTCCTGGCTCGGCTACTACTCGAACTACGCAAGCGGCAAGGAAATCTGGTTCTGGGAGGTGAAGTAGGCCATGGGGCTTGCTGCGACCGGAAGGGCCGTGCGGCGGGAGGTGTCATGCGCTATGTGATCGCCATGGTCGGCGCCGTCGTGGCCGCGTTGCTCGTCACCATGTTCGTCTCCTCGCCCCTCGCCACGTGGGTGGTGGATCAGCAGACGTTCGACAATCCGGACGACGTCGGCAGCATGCATGCGCTGGTGTTCATGGCCACGAACCTCGCGGGACTGGTGGTCGGCTGGGGTATCGGCTGGCTGATCGGCGGGCGCATCGAGGGCGCCGATACGACGGGAACGCCATGACCGGGCCGCGCCGACGACCGCAGACCGGCACGGCCGTCGTCGCGGCGGCACCGGGCGTCGACCGTCGCGGTCAGACCGGAAAGGGGGCTTCGCGGTGAAACTGCTCGCCTTGGCTGCGGCCGGTGGTGCCTTGGGCGCCGGGCTGCGCCATCTCGTCAACCTGTCGGTTCTGCGCTGGCTCGGCGAGGGCTTTCCGTGGGCGACCTTGACCGTCAACGTGGTCGGATCGATGCTGATGGGCGTGGTGATCGAGCTCATCGCCGTCCGTCATGCCGGCTCGCCGGAGCTCAGGACCTTCATCGCCACGGGCATCCTTGGCGGCCTCACCACCTTCTCGGCATTCTCCCTCGATGTCGCCACGCTCATCGCACGCAAGGAGGCGCTCATCGCCGCGGTTTACGTCTTTGCCAGTGTCGGACTGTCTCTGGCCGCATTCGCTGTCGGTCTCGTGTTCGTTCGGAGCCTCGTAACATGAGTGCGCCTGTGGAGGCGATCAGGGTGGCACGCGGCGAGGACGGCATGCGCCTCGATCGCTGGTTCCGGGAGCATTTTCCCCTCGTCACGCACGGCCGTCTGCAGAAGCTGCTGCGGACCGGGCAGGTGCGGGTGGACGGAGCGCGCGCAAAGGCGAACGCGCGCCTCGCCTCGGGGCAGGAGGTGCGGGTACCCGCGATCGTGCGCCAGCCGCCGCCGCCTTCCGTGACGCCGCCGCCGGGGCTCTCGAAGGCCGATCGGGACTTCATCGAGCGCCTCATCCTCTACGAGGACGAGGACGTGCTCGTGCTGAACAAACCCTACGGCATCGCCGTGCAGGGCGGCACCGGCACGCGCCGCCATATCGACGGCCTGCTGGCCGGCATGGTGGATCGCTTCGGCGACCGGCCACGGCTCGTGCACCGTCTCGATCGCGACACGACCGGCGTGCTGCTGGTGGCCAAGCATCGTCAGGCCGCGCAGACGCTCGGCCGTACCTTCCAGACGCGCTCTGCGGCCAAGACCTACTGGGCGCTGGTCAAGGGCGTGCCGGCGCCGCGCCAGGGGCGCATCGAGGCCTCGCTCGTCAAGGCCTCCGGGCCGGAGGGGGACCGTGTGCGCAAGGCCTTGCCGGGCGAGCAGGCGGAAGCCATGCATGCGACAACGGTCTATTCCGTGATCGAGCGCGTCGCCCACAAGGCGGCCTGGGTCAGCCTGAAGCCGGTCACGGGGCGCCAGCACCAGTTGCGGGCGCACATGGCGCTGATCGGCAATCCGATTGTCGGCGACTCCAAATACGAAGGCGGCATGGATCTGCCGGCGGAGAACATGGTGGCCAAACTCCATCTGCATGCCCGCCGGCTGCAGTTGAAGCACCCGTCGGGCGAGGGGCGCATCGACGTGACCGCGCCTTTGCCGGAGCACATGCGGCGCACCTGGGAGCTGCTCGGGCTGGACCCGGAACGCTACGAGGACGAGTGAAGGGCGGCGGCAGCGTGCAGACAAGGGGCGAAGGCAGCTCATGAAGCTGGTGATCTTCGATTGCGACGGCACCATCGTCGACAGTCAGCACATCATCTTCGCGGCGATGGCCGCGGCCTTCACGGCGCATGGCCTGGTCGTGCCTGCGCGCGAGACGGTGCTGGCCATCGTCGGTCTGTCCCTCGTCGAAGCGGTCGAACGGCTGCTGCCAGGGGGGGATCCCGGCCTGATCCAGCGGGTGACGCAGAGCTATCGCGACGCCTTCGGTACGCTGCGGCAGGACCCGGCGCACAACGAGCCGCTGTTTCCGGGTGCCCGCGAGACGCTGGAGCATCTCGCGCGCCGTGGCGACGTCGTGCTCGGCGTGGCGACCGGCAAATCCCGTCGCGGCGTCGACCGGCTGTTTGAGCGCGAGGGGCTCGGCGATCTCTTCCGGACGATCCAGACGGCCGACGCGCATCCCTCGAAGCCGCATCCGTCCATGATCCAGGTCGCCATGGCCGAGGTCGGCGCGCTGGCGGAGCGCACCGTGATGGTCGGCGATACCACCTTCGACATCGAGATGGCGCTCGGCGCCGGTGCCGCGGCGATCGGGGTGACCTGGGGCTATCACCCGCCTGACGCGCTCGTGGCGGCCGGAGCGCACGGACTGGTCGAAGAGTACGCGCATCTGGTCGAGACGGTCGACCGCTTGCTGGCGGCGCGGGAGGAGGGGGCGTGAGCGGCGGCGACGCGGGCGACAAGCGCGGCGGAGGCAACGGCAAGTCGGCGCCGGGGCGCGCGGACGTGGCCAAGCCGAAGCGCTTCTACGAGAAGGCCGAGGCCGGCGAGCGCGACGGCGCGCACGTGGTGCTGCTCGACGGGCGTGCGGCGCGCACTCCAGGGCGACAGCTTCTCGCCTTGCCGACACGGGCCCTGGCCGAGCGCGTCGCCGGCGAATGGGCGGCGCAGGGGGCAACACTCGAGCCGTTGACGATGCCGCTCACCCGGCTGATCAATTCCGTCCTCGAAGGCGTGCGCGGCCGCGAGCGCGAGGTGGCCGCCGACATCGCCCAGTACGCGCGCTCCGATCTCGTCTGTTATCGCGCCGACGGGCCGGCCGGGCTCTGCGAGCGCCAGAGCCGGCACTGGGACCCGGTCGTGGCTTGGGCCGAGCAGAGGCTCGGCGTCCGTCTGATGCTTGCGAAGGGGATCATGCCGGTCGATCAGGCCCCGGCGCTGGGCGCGGCCATGGAGGCGGCACTGGCGCAGCGTGACACCTTCGCCCTTGGCGCCCTGCACGTCATGACGACGTTGCTCGGCTCGGCACTCCTTGCGCTCGCGGTGGCCGAAGGCCAGCTTTCACCGGCTACGGGCTGGGCCGCGAGCCACGTCGACGAGGATTGGCAGATCGCCCAGTGGGGCGAGGACGCCGAGGCGGCGGCCCGCCGCGAGGCCCGGCGACGCGAGTATCTGGCAGCCGTGGATGTGCTGCTCCTGAGCGGTCCCGACCCGCAATCCTGACCGAGCACGGGCCGGAAACGGCGGCGAGGGGATGCCCGCACGGCCCGGCCTGCGGTTGCTGCGTCGTCCCCCCCTGTCGCGGCGGCAGCTTCGCGTCCGCTCCCCTGATGCCCGCCTCACATACCCGGTGTTGCCGAATTCTCACATGCATTCACGTTTATGAACGCCTCTCTTGAACAGCGTGCAGCGACGAAACACATGTTTGAACAAGCGTCACGGACTGTGGCGCACCCCGCATGGCGAACGACACGCACACACACGGAGGGCGATCATGTCTACTCACGTTCTCGCCCTCGTCAGGCACGTACTGACGAGCCCTGGGAGCAAGGCCGGCACAGCGGCAGGGAAGGCGCCGCGGCTGGCGCGGACGGTTCTGGAGGCAGGCTGCGCGTTCCTGCTCATCGACATCGTCGCCCGTGTCTCCGGCATGGCAGGCCAGGCGTATCTGCTCAGCGGTGCGCTCGTGGCGCTGACGGCGTGGCTGACGCTGGGTCTCGCGGCCGAGGCCCGGGCGAGTGCCCTCAGGCGTGCCTCTGTGGCGCTGCCGGCGCAGGCCATCGAGGCCAGCATCGCCTAGCAGGCAGGACATCACCGGCTCGAAAACTTCGGGAGCAAGACATGCGACGGCTCGGGTTCAACGACATTGGCATCCTCGGCGACAACGTGCTGATCGTGGCATTGCTCGCCGCTGCGGGGCTCAAGGGCAGCCTGATGGCGGCAACCGCCCTCGGTCTCGTCGGCTCGCAGGTGGGCGCAACGCTCTCGACGCTGCTCTTCAACGCGATCGCGGGGCTGTTGCTCATCGTCGCGATCAAGGCGACGCCCGCCGCGCTCGCCAGCCTCCGCGCCGCCC
>JAGRKR010000371.1 GCA_020442225.1 Hyphomicrobiaceae bacterium
ACCTGCGCGAAGGTCGATCGCGTCGTGCATGGGGCAGCTTGCGCCCCGCCCACCCAGAGCACCGAGCCATGGCCCCAAACGTCATGCTTGCCGCTGCCGCACTTGCGCTGGCAGCGACGTTCGTCGTGATCAATCTCGTGATCCTGCTCTACCGTCGACAAGCCGCCAATGGCTCAACGACGCTGGAAAGCTACGCCTCGTCGGTGACGGTCGCCTTGATCGGCGCACTCGTCTTCTCCTACTCGTGGTTCCTGTCGTCGCTGCTGGGCGTTTTCCCCCAGCCGATACCGGCCGTCGCCATGTCCGTTCTGGTCGTCATCGCTCTGCCGGTCGTCGTCTGGCGGATGATGGGGATGAAGCGGAGACTGGCGACCCTGAGCCCGCGCTCGGCGGAACTCGCGCGAGCCTGACCGCTCAGCTCGCCCTCGCCCGGGCGACGAGCTCGACCATGATGCCATCCGGTCCGCGCACGAAGGCGAGACGGGTGCCGGTCTGACGTGTCAGCGGCCCGACGGCGATCTCCGCCCCTTTGGCCACGAGCTCGGCGACGGCCGCATCGACATCGTCCACGGTGAAGCCGATATGCTCGACGCCGTAGTAGGGAAACGGCGGAGGTGCGGCCATCGCTGCGGTCGGATGCTTGGGCGCAAGCGGAATCCGCTGGCCGCCGACGCGCAGTATGATGCGTGGCTGGCCGGGATAGAGCGTGCCTTGCGGATACGTGTCGCGCGAGACCTCGGCGCCGAACATCGTCTCGAAGAAGCGCGCCGTCGCCTCGAGATCGCTACAGCGCAGATGCACATGGTCGAAGCGAAGGCCATTCATGGTGCGTCTCTCTCCCTTCAACGAAGCCGCTGGCAGGGCGCAGCCGGTGCCCCGTACATCGATGATGCCACATCTGATCGATGTTGAGCGCGCGTCTCTTCGGATCGGCGACGCCCCGTCCTGCATTTAGGCGGGCCCGCCCCCCCGGACCTCGGCGGTGGCGAGAGCTGGCGCCTCCATGCGATCGATATCGCGAGCTCAGAGAACCGCGACCTGATCCCTGCGGGAAGGTCGCCGTACGCTTTCTGGGCTCCAGCCAGACCCGGCCTCGAGTCCGTCCTGGCGTCCCGCAAGCGCGCGTGATATCGGGCCGATGGCTCGGACCCGTCAATGGAGGAACGGATGCGTCGTGACGTGGATCGGCTCCTAAGCGTCGGCCTGCTCGCGGCCATTGCCCTGCCGTTGATGGCAGGACTGAGTCACGCTCAGCGATCCTCTGACGATCCCGGGGCGGCTGCCGCCCCGATCGTCGCCGGCTACCTCGAGCGGATGACGCTCACGAAACACCGCCTGACGTTCGAAGCAAAGCTCGACAGCGGCGCCGATACGTCGTCGCTCAACGCCGAAGGCATCGAGCAGACGCGCAAGAGCGGGCGCGCGATGGCCCGCTTCACGCTCGTCGACGACACCGGGCGTCGCGCCGTCGTGGAAGCACCCGTGGTGCGCACCGCCCGCATCCGCCGCGCGGGCACGGGCCCGGTCGAGCGGCCCGTCGTGGTCCTGGACGTCTGCATAGCGGGTGTCAGCGGCAAGGCCGAGTTCACGCTGACGGACCGCTCGGGCATGAGCGCTCAGGTGCTCATCGGGCGTCGCTTCATGGCCCGGCGCATCCTGATCGATCCGAGCCGCAGGCATCTCGGCTCGGGGAGGTGCGGCCGGCCGAACTGAGCGTCCGCCGGCCCCTGGCCCTGTCCGTTTCCGGTCCCGGCCTATTCCGCCGCGACGGTCTGCGGCACGGGCGGCTTCACGTCGGCCGGCAGCGGGCAGACATAAGGCGTCTTCGCCGTGCGGGCCTTCAGGTCCGCCTTGGCGCGGGCGCGCAACGTCTCATCGGTGAGGGCATCCGTCGCCGTCGCCGCCATCACCTTGGCCGCATGCACCATGCCCTTGTGGGCCGCCGGCATCTTGCCCTGCGCCGTGACCTGCCAGGAATGACCGGGCGTGCCGATGGCGTGCGTTGCGACGCGGGCCTGCACGGTCGGCACCACCCAGCTCACGTCGCCAACGTCGGTCGAGCCGACGGTCAGCGCGCCCTGCACCCCACGCGGCACGACGAAATTGCACAGGCTGAGACCCGGCTCGACGGGCACGCCGGCGCGCCCGAAGTCGGTGGCGACATCCTCGTCCGACAAGGTCGCCTGGATCTTCTTGGCGAACTCGAAATCGGCCTGATCGAAATCGGGCGCGCCGAGCCGGTCGAAATTGCGCTGCATGGCCTCTTCCAGAGGCGTGTTGCCGAGCAGGTTGGAAACGGCGCTGACAACCTGCGTCGCGACCGTCGTCTCCGTCATGAGCGCGGCGCCGTCGGCGATCTTGCGCACGCGGGCGATGAGCGCGTGCATGCCGACGAGGTCGCGGGCGCGGATCGCATAGCGCACCTTGGCGTGCCCCTGCACCACGTTCGGCGCGATTCCGCCAGCGTCGAGCATGGCGTAGTGGATGCGCGCGTCGCTCGGCATGTGCTCGCGCATGTAGTTCACGCCGACATTCATCAGCTCGACCGCGTCGAGCGCGCTGCGCCCGAGATGCGGCGCTGCGGAGGCATGGGAGGCGCGCCCCGTAAACGCAAAGTCGATGCGCGTATTGGCCAGCGAGATGGCGCGGTCCACCCGGTTGAAGCTGCCGGGGTGCCAGGAGATGGCGATGTCCACACCGTCGAATGCGCCCTCTCGCACCATGAACGCCTTGGCGGCGCCGCCCTCCTCGGCCGGGCATCCGTAGTAGCGGACGCGGCCCTTGATGCCCTTCTCCACCAGGAAGTTCTTGACGGCCGTTGCCGCCAGCATGGCGGCCGACCCGAGCAGATTGTGCCCGCAGCCGTGGCCATGGCCGCCCTGCTCGAGCGCGCGCGGCTCGGCGATGCCCGCCACCTGGCTCAGGCCCGGCAGCGCGTCGTATTCGCCGAGGATCGCGATGACCGGCCCCCCCTCGCCCGCCTCGCCCATGACCGCGGTCGGAATGCCCGCGACGTTGCGCGTGACGCGGAAGCCCTCGGCTTCCAGCATGGCGATGTGCTCGGCCACCGAGCGGCGCTCCGTATAGGCGATCTCGGGCATGCCCCAGACGCGATCACTGAGCTCCTGGAACGGCACGCGCCTGTCGTCGACGAGCTTCCAGATGTGGTCTGAGTTCTGCATGGGGGCGATCCTTTTCTTGCGGGAAACAGCGGGTTTCGTCGGGTTGGGGCTCAGGCTCGGTGCGACCGCACGCGGTGGCACGTCTCCCAGGCATTGGTCGGCAACGCAGGTGTTTCGATGGCCCTGACGCCCGTGCCGCGGAGGCCAGCGACCTCGGACGGCACCGAGCGCGTCTCGATCGAAAAGCGCGGCAGCGCTTCCTCGCGGCGACCTTTGACCTCGGCACGTCTCGCCATACCCGTCGCCTCTCGATCTCGGAAAGTCGAAGCCGATATAGAGCCCCGGCAGGCAAACGACAATCTCGGCCTGCTCCGCCTCGCTCACCCGCCGGCCGCTCGCCGGGGTTCATCAGGAGCATGGACAAAGACCGGATGATGATCAAATCTGCAAGCTGGGCGAAACGCCACAAGAGCGTCGGAACGCCGCCGAGGAGACCGCCAGTATGCCGATTCCCCAGACATCGACCGTGCTTTCGCGCTTCACCGTATTGGACCTGACACGCCATCGCGCCGGCCCGACCGCCGCACGCCAGCTCGCCGACTGGGGCGCCAACGTCATCAAGATCGAGCTGCCATCCAGCGGCGGCAAGGGCGACAGCATGGGCGGCCAGCGGCACGGACCCGATTTCCAGAACCTGCACCGCAACAAGCGCTCGATAACGCTCGACCTGAAATCACCCGAAGGGGTCGCCGCCTTCAAGCGCCTGGTCGCCAAGGCCGATGTCGTGGTCGAGAACTTCCGTCCGGGGGTCAAGGATCGGCTCGGCATCAACTTTGCGGACCTGAAGGCGATCAACCCGCGACTGATCTACGCTTCGATCTCCGGTTTCGGCCAATCGGGACCCTATCGCAACCGGCCCGGCGTCGACCAGATCGCCCAGGGCATGGGCGGCCTGATGTCGATCACGGGATTGCCGGGCCAGGGTCCCGTGCGCGTCGGCATCCCCATCGCCGACCTGACTTCGGGCCTGTTCTGCTCCATCGGCATCCTGCTGGCGCTGCTCGAGCGCGAGCAGTCGGGCGAAGGCCAATGGGTCCACACCTCGCTGCTGCAGGCCATGATCTTCATGCTCGATTTCCAGGCCTCGCGCTGGCTCAACAAGCAGGATGTGCCGGGGCAGGCCGGCAACAACCATCCGACCTCCATCCCGACCGGCGTCTTCAAGACCAAGGACGGCCATATCAACATCGCAGCCGCCGGCCAAGGCCTCTACGAGCGGCTGTGCAAGGCCATCGGAGCGCCCGAGCTTCTGGAAAACCCCGATTTTGCCGCCCCGCAGGCACGCTCCGCCAATCGCGACAAGCTCAATCCGGAAATCGAGAAGCGATTGGCCGCGCGGACCAGCGCCGAGTGGGTCGCAGCGCTCAACGAGGCCGGCGTGCCCTGTGGGCCGATCAATTCGATCGACCAGACCTTTGCCGACCCCCAGGTCGCGCATCTCGGCATCGCGGAGACGGTGCAGCGTGGCGATGGGGTGGACGTTCACGTCGTCGGGCAGCCCGTGCAGCTCTCTCGCACGCCGAGCAAGGCGACCGCCGCCTCGCCGGAATGGGGTGAGCACACCGACGAGGTGCTGACCGAATTCGGGTTCTCTGCCGCCGAGATCGCCGACCTGCGCAGCCGCAACCTCATCTGAACGGGCACGCCCCGTTCGCCCGGCAGGCGCGGCCTGAGCCGGTCCGTGCCCGCGGACTCGGCCTCACAGAACGGCGAGGCTGCTGTTGAGGCGATCCGTCACCAGCATGCAGCCCGGCGCGTGGGTGATGCACAGCTCCGGCTTGATGGCCGCGACGACGGCCTGCGGGGTGACGCCGCAGCCCCAGAACACCGGCAATTCGTCGTTGCCGACGGGCACGGGATCGCCGTAGTCGGGCCGAGCGAGATCATCGATGCCGATGGCCTGCGGCAGCCCGATGTGCACCGGCGCGCCGTGCACCGCGGGAAATCGCGACGTGACCTGGATGGCGCGGATGGCGTCCGCCGGACGAAACGGCCGCATCGACACCACCATCGGCCCGCGGAATGGACCGGCCGGCGCCGTCTCGATGGACGTGCGGAACATCGGCACGTTGCAGCGATGCGTCAGATGGCGCAGCTCGAGACCGGACTCGATCAGCGCCTCTTCGAAGGAGAACGAGCAGCCGAGCACGAACGCGACCAGATCCGACCGCCACAGCCCCGTGATCTCCGACACCTCCGCGACGAGCTCACCCCGGCGCCAGATGCGATAGCGGGGCACGTCGGTGCGGATGTCGATATCGGCGCCCAGCTCCGGCAGGCCGGGCTGACCCGGCTCCGTCATGGCGAGTAGCGGACAGGGCTTGGGATTGCGCTGGCAGAACGTCTGGAAATCCGCCGCGAGCGTCCGTTCGAGGATCACCACGTTGCCTTGCACGTACCCCTGTGCGAGGCCGGAGGTCTGGCCGTCGAGGCCGCCCGAGCGGGCGCGCAGCCGCACGTCGCGCCCCGTCTGCGGCGCCCGTTTCCCCATCCCGCCGTCCGGCGCCGTCATGGCGTTCTCCACGTGTCCTTCAAGTCATTGAAAGCATAACCGAAAGCCAGACCGTCCGGCGCGTCGCCGGTGTCACCATTTCGCGAAATTGCCTCATTCGCGCCTCCGGCATGCCACGCCGCTCCACATAATCCGACGTCAGGGCACACTCGATCAACAGGTAGCATCTTTTCGTAACCTTAACGGTATGTTAAGAATTTCGAATCGATGGTGATCAGCGTGCGCCAGGGGCACTGCGTATGGCATTCATCATCTACCTGGGGACCATGATCAAGCTCGTGTACCGCGTCGGGCTGGTGGCGGCTTTCGCCGCCCTTCTGGCTGCCTGCTCTGGCAGTCCGCTCGAGATCAAACCATCCGAGCGTCCGCTTGCGAAGAGCACGATGATGCTGCTCGGCAAGAAGGGCATGGACGCCGGCTCACCCATCTTCATCCGCATCTTCAAGCAGGAATCGGAGCTCGAGGTCTGGAAGGCCCGCGCCGATGGCCGCTTCTATCACTTCAAGACCTACCCGATCTGCAATTGGTCCGGCGAGCTCGGGCCCAAGCTGCAACAGGGCGACAAGCAGGCGCCCGAGGGCTTCTACCGGGTCCGCAACTCCCAGATGAACCCCAACTCCAGCTTCCATCTGGCGTTCAACCTCGGCTATCCCAACGCCTACGACCGCTCACACGGCAGGACCGGCCAGTTCCTGATGGTGCACGGCAAGTGCCGCTCCGCGGGCTGCTACGCCATGACCGATGCGCTGATAGAAGAGATCTATGCGCTGGCGCGCGAATCATTCAAGGGCGGCCAGGACGCGTTTCACGTCCACGCCTTCCCCTTCCGCATGACGGAAGAGAACCTGCGCAAGCATCGCAAGAGCCGCTGGTACGGCTTCTGGCGGCGGCTGAAGGAGGGCTACGACCATTTCGAGCTGACGCGCCAGCCGCCCGAGGTGGGCGTCTGCAATCGCCAGTATCTGGTCAGCGTCAAGTTCCTCGACACCCGCTCCGTCCGCGCGGATGCACCGTGCCCGCAGTTCGTGCGCATGCCCGCCGTTCCATTCAAGCCCGACGTGCGCACCGAGACGGCCGGACGCACCGTCGCGCCCGGCGTGAAGCGCCGCATGCTGGCCGACAGCGGCGCTCCGCTGAGTCCGAGCGTGAGCCCGACCATGAGCCTCGGCGGACTTCTGGGCGGCATGTCGCCGAAGCGCTCGAAACCACCGACGGCTCTCGGCTTCGGCGACTGAGCGCAGGCCGCCCGCGCAGGCTATTCCTCGAGCGAGAACGAGATCTTGGCGTTGATCCGATATTTGGCGATCCTGCCGTTCTCGACGGTCGCCTCGAGGTTCTTCAAATAGATCGAGCGGATGCCCCGAACGGACTGCGACGCGTTCTTGATCGCCACCTGCGCGGCGTCCTCCCAGCTCTTCTCGGACTCGGCGAGGACCTCGATCACCTTCAGCATGGTCATGGCGCAACTCCTCCTGCTCGCACCTGCGAGGAACGCCCCCCTGCCATAACAGGCATTATCGACCGGCCGTTCGCCTCCGGGCCTTGATCACCGTCAATCCAGCCACATTCGGCGCCACTGCGCGAGGCCGCCGCCCCTACACGGGCGGCGTGCCGGCAATCGTCAGCCGATGCAGCAGACGGCGCTGCGGCAGGTCGTAGTCGATGATCGCCTTGTGCTGCATCGTGCAGTTGTCCCACATCACGACATCGCCCTTGCGCCAGCGGTGGCGATAGAGGAACTCCGGCTTGATCACGTGATCCGACAGCGCCACGATCAGCGCCTCGGCTTCGTCGAAGGGCAGGCCGGCGATCCCGCCGCAATCGTCGCGGTTGATATAGAGGCACTTGGCGCCGGTGCGCGGGTGGGTGCGCACGATCGGATGCTGGATCGGTGGATAGCGCTCCACCGCGGCGGCGGCGGCGACCTCGGAGCGCTTGCGGCGCGTGAAATCGAACACCCCCTTGAGGCCTTCGATGCGTCGCTTCATGGCGTCCGGCAGACCCTCGTAGGCCATCGCAGCGTTGGCGAAAGCGGTGTCGCCGAGCGAGAGGCCGTGCAGCTCTGGCACCTCGAGGGCGTAGAGCATGGTCGCGCGCGGCGGCCGCGCCGCATAGATCATGTCGCTGTGCCAGTTCTCGCCGGCGCGGCGCGAGCCGATCGGCTTGCCGTCCTTGGTGATGTTGGAGATCTTGTAGATCTCCGGCTGCTCGGGCAGGCCGTATTTGGCGCTGTTGTGATTGATCTCGATATCGCCGAAGCGCCGCGCGAAGGCGAGTTGCTGTGCGGGCGTGATGCACTGGCCGGGGATCACGATGACGCCGCTGCGGTCGAACGCCGCCTCGATCTCGGCGAAGGTCTGCGCGTCGAGCGGTGCGGCGAGATCGACGCCGGTGATCTCGACCGCCGCGATCGCGCCGAGCGACCTGATACGGAACCTCGAGCCGGACATGGCGAGCACTCCCCTCTCCCGGTGTTTCACGATTGCGATGACATGAGCTGTTCTGGGCCGGACGCCCATGGTGCCCCCGCCGCACGCCCCTGTCCATCGCCCCCTTGCGCCGCGGGTGGTGGGGGGCAGGCGCAGGCCGGGGTCTGGCGTCATGGTCACTCACCGACACCATTCGAAACAGCGAGGCTCGATGGAAGGGGCGCGCTCCCGCACAGAATAGTGGCGGCCAACCCGTGGGCGGCCGAATGTCGCAAGCCCCGCAGAAGCCATGGAACCAAGGGAATTCACTGGTATCGTTCAGTTGTCGCCCATCTGATTAATGGGTGGCATTTCCGTCCGAACCACCCAAGCAATAGTCAGGAGCCAGATTTCCATGTCCTGCCCTAAGGTCCGACCCCTATTTGGGGCGATTTCTTTTTGTTTTGTGATTGTTGCGTCCTCATCCGCCGAAGCCGCTTGCGACTTCAGCGGCCAGTGGAGTTGGAAGCAGAGCAACGGCCCCACAGTGCGTGTTGTGATCGACCAGCACATGGGCACGGGGCGTTTGCGCGGGACCGCGTCGATAGATGCAAGGAATGGCATCTCTGGAGAACTGAACGGCCGCGTCCGCGGGAGGTCGGTCGAGATGACCGTGACATGGGACAATGGTCAGGTCGGCAAGTACACCGGCATAGTTGGAGGCAATAGCCGTCCGTCTGGAACAGGTTATTCGATGTCGAACCCGTCGTCGGTCACCAAATGGCGGTCATACGACAAAGTCGTTCGTGGCTGCTGAGGCCGCAGGTCGATGAGATTTGCAGCCGTACTTCTTTTGGGGCTGGCTGGCAGCATCGCCACTGCTTCCCAAGGCAGTGGCTACGAGTTTGTCGCGCCAGGGTCCTGGAAGTCCGAGAGGGGCGTGCGGTCTGTATCGCCGGGCACGTGGCAGACCTGGGTATCCGCAGCAGGTTCCCAAGCTGTCGCCAAGACCGCGGCAGAGGGGGAAAACCACTTCGGGATACTTGAATTCTGGTGCAGGGCGGACATGCGCGCGGGTGGCTTGAGGTTTTACGGTCACAAGGACAGTGCCCTGTACACTGCCGGCGGCCCCCTGCGCTATGTCCCCAAGAGCGCTCAGGCCGAGGTGGTGCAGCAGGTCATCTTCAGAATCGACGGCGCTACGTTCCCGGTCGAATTCACATACATTCCCTGGGAGCAGACCTGGGTGGCCCACAACGTGCTTTCCAGTCGCTTTCTCGAAGCCTTTGCCTCCGGCACATCCCTGGCGATCGTCGTCCAAGGCAGGGGCGCTGTGACAGAATTTCGTCTGAACGGTGCTCGCAAGGCGCGCGAGACCATGTCCACCGTGTGCAGGAATTGACCACAAGGCACCCTTGCACGGGGCGGTGCCGCGAAAACTCCAACTGCCCC
>JAGRKR010000372.1 GCA_020442225.1 Hyphomicrobiaceae bacterium
CGAGAAGCGCCGCCGCCGCAAGCGTGGCCTCTATCCCGACCCGCCCAAGCGCGCCTTCATCAACACGGCCGTCTGCGAAGGCTGCGGCGATTGCGGGATCAAGTCGAACTGCGTGGCGATCGTGCCCGTCGAGACGGCGCACGGCCGCAAGCGCGCCATCGACCAGTCCGCCTGCAACAAGGATTTCTCCTGCATCGAGGGCTTCTGCCCGAGCTTCGTCACCGTCCACGGCGGCAGCGTCCGCCGCCCGCTCGGGGCCGCCAGGGGCGCCGACCTCAAGGGCCTGCTGTCCAGCGTGCCGGAGCCGACGCTGCCCGAGCTCACGGATGCCTACGCCATGCTCGTGACGGGCATCGGCGGCACGGGCGTCGTCACCATCTCGGCGGTGCTCGGCCAGGCCGCCTTCCTCGACGGCAAGGGCTTCGGCGGCATCGACATGACCGGCCTCGCCCAGAAGGGCGGCGCCGTCGCCTGCCACATGCGCTTCGCCGCCGACCAAGAGCAGATTCATGCCATCCGCGCCGGTCTCGGCGGCGCCGACCTCGTCATCGGCGGCGACCTCGTCGTGACGGCATCGGAGAAGGTTCTGGAGACGGTGCGGCCGGACCACACCCCCGTCATCGTCAACACGCACGAGCTGATGACCGGCGAGTTCACACGCCAGCCGAACCTGAGCCTGCCGGCCGAGCGCCTGCGCCGCTCGATCGAGGCGCGCGCCGGCCAGGCACCTGTGCTCGGTCTCGACGCGCACGAGTACGCCCGCCGGCTCTTCGGCGACACCATCGCCTCCAACATGCTGCTGCTCGGCTTCGCGTTCCAACGCGGGCTGGTGCCGGTTTCCGCGGCGTCGATCGAAAAGGCCGTCGAGCTCAATGGCGCCGCCGTCGAGATGAACCTCGCCGCTTTCCGCCTCGGCCGGCTGGCCGCGCACGACCGCTCGGCCTTCGACGCCCTCGCCGACAGCGCCGGCCGCTCGCACGCCGCGCCGCCCGAGACGCTCGACGACATCGTCGCGCACCGGGCGCGCCATCTCGAGGCCTATCAGGACGTGGCGCTGGCCCAGCGCTACCGGCGGAAAATCGCCTGGATCCGCGAAATCGAGCAGAAGGCGACGCCCGGCAAGCAGCAGGTGGCCGAGGCCGTTGCGCGCAACTATGCCCGGCTTCTCTCCTACAAGGACGAATACGAGGTGGCGCGGCTCTATACCGACGGCAGCTTCGCCAAGGCGCTCGCCGAGACGTTCGAGGGCGAGACGCGGCTCGAGTTCCATCTGGCGCCGCCACTTCTCGCCCGGCGTGATCCCGTCACGGGCCACCCCCGCAAGATGCGTTTCGGCGCCTGGATGCTGCCGGTCTTCCGGCTGCTCGCCAGGGGCAAGCGGCTGCGCGGCACGCGATGGGATCTGTTCGGGCGCACGGCCGAGCGCCGGCGCGAGCGTCAGATGATCGTCGACTACGAGCGGCTGCTCGATGACATCGCCCACCGCCTCACGCCCGCGACCCACGCCGTTGCCGTGGCGCTGGCGAGCCTGCCGGAAGAGGCCCGCGGCTTCGGCCATGTCAAGGATGCCAACCACGCCAGGATGCTGGCGCGCGAGGCAGCCCTTCGCGGCCAGCTCGAAAACCCCGCGCCGGTCAAGGAAGCCGCGGAGTAGCAGTCTTCGGCCCGGCCGGCGTCACGGAGCCCACAGGGCCGGGCGCTGCCACGGACCGGGCACGATCAGGCGGCCGCTGCACGTGCATGCGGGATCGCCGAGCCGCATCCCCTGCCAGGCCGTGCGCCATTCGGCAACCAGGGGATACGGTGGCACGATCTGCGTCTCTTCCATGAAGCCGAAACGGGCGTAGTAGCCGGGGTCGCCGAGCACGCAGAGCGCCGTGACGCCAGCCTCCCTGAGCCGCGCGAAACCGGCGCGCACGAGCGCACCACCGACGCCACGCCTCTGGCAAGCCGGCGCGACCGCAAGCGGGCCGAGCAGCGCCACGCCCGCCGGGCTGCCGTCCACGCGACATGACGTGAAGACGACGTGCCCGGCCACCGAGCCATCGGCGGCGGCGACCAGTGACACCACGTCGGCGCGCTCGTCGAGCAACTCCCGCACGAGGGGAAAAAGGTCCTCGTCGGGAAACGTCTGGCGATAGAGGCGTTCGAGCGCCGGCAGATCGCCAGCGTCGCTCGCCCGGATCTCGAGGCCCGCGCACATGCCACGACTCCAACCATTGGCGGGGCGCGCACGCGTCGGCGCCTGCCGTTGTGCGAGATCGATCAGAGCGGCCCGTTCGGCGTCACCAGGATCTTGCCCGCGCGTCCGCCGCGATGGGCGTGGGCGACCGCCTCACGGATGCGCTCGATCGGATAGGTCGCCTCGACGGGCGCCCTCAGCGCCCCGCTGGCGATGCGGCCGGCCAGATCGGCGTAGAGCGCCGCCGTCGCCGCGGGGCCGATGCGCACGAGCGCGGGCGACAGCCAGAAGCCCGTGAGGGCCAGTCCGCGATAGATGAAGTGGCGCGCCTCGACATGGCACTCCTTGTCCGTCAGCCGGCCGTAGTTGACGAGCGTGGCGCCGTCCGAAAGGCAGTCCGCCAGCCGGCCGGTATGGGCGCCGGCCAGTGCGTCGATGCCGAGCGCAATCCGCGCGCCGCCCGCCACCTTCGCGACCGCGGCGGCGAGGTCGGGACCGTCGCGAACGACCGCGTCGCCGCCCGCCGCCCGCACGACCTCGGCAGCCGCATCGCTACGCACGACGTTGATGGTGCGCCAGCCCTCGGCGGCCGCCATGCGCGCTAGGTGCGTGCCGACCGCCGAGTTGGCGGCGTTCTGGATCACCCACTCGCCGGCTGCTGGCGTCACATAGTTGCGCAACATGAGCAGCGCCGTGGCCGGGTTCACCTTGAGCATCGCCGCCTGCAGCACGAGATCGGCGGGCACGTCACCCTGCAGGGCTGCGGGCAGGCGCAGCACGTCGCCCGCCTTCACGTGGCGACGGCTCGCCCAATTCTCACGGCAGCGGAAAATGACGCGATCGCCGACCGCCAGCCCGGCGACATCCGGCCCCACGGCCGAGATGCGACCGACAGCCTCGGCACCAAGGCGGGCCGGCAGCGGCGGACGCACGGCATAATTGCCGGCCAGCGTGTGCAGGTCGGCCGGATTGAGCGGGAAGGCCTCGACGTCGGCGACGATCTCACCCGCGCCCGGTGCCGGCGGGTCCGGCGCCTCGACACAGTCGCACGCTTCCTCCGGTGCGCCGTAGCGCACGATCTCGATGACCTTCATGGGAAAATCCTGTCCGTCTGTTCGCATCACCGGGCCGTTGCCGGCCCGTGCGGGTCACGATGGCGGAGCTGCCGTCCTCTGGCAACACCCAGGCATCAGGCGCCCCAGGTGCAGCGCAGGCGATTGGCGCAGACGCGCTGCCGGCCGACGCGCTCGCACGACGGCACGAAGCGGCAGGTGCGGCACGTGTAGGAGGACAGGCAGCCGCGGAAGGCCCCCCGGCGCGAGAAATTGCAGGTCCGAATGGTCTGACAGTCCCGGCCCTGGCTCTCACCCCCGAAGCTCTGGGCAACCGCTGCCTCGGGCGTGGCCGAGACGGCCAGGACCCCCAAAGCGATGGCGAAAACCGAGGCGATGCGCATGGCCGCCCTCCTGTCGTCGTTGCGGTCAGGAGGAAACTGTCGCGGAGAGAAGCCACCAGCGCAACGCAGAACCGCCCCGCGAGGCCCACCGCGGCGTCCGGTGTTGTCGGCGCGACACGTTCGCCGCGCCGCGGTCTGGCTCAGGACTTCGGCTGAACCAGTGTCATGTAGTCGTCGAGCAGGGTCTGGCAGATGCGGCCGGGCTGGAAATTGTGCGGGCCGATCTCGCGCACCGGAGTCACCTCGGCGGCCGATCCGGTGATGAAGCACTCCGAGAAGCCCGGCAGCTCGTCCGGCATGATGCGCCGCTCGATGACCTCGATGCCGCGAGCCTTGGCGAGGTCGATGACGGTCGCCCGCGTGATGCCCGCCAGGAAGCAGTCGGCGGTCGGGGTGTGGATCTTGCCGTCGGCGATGAAGAAGACGTTGGCGCCCGTGCACTCGGCGACGCGGCCCTGCCAGTCGTACATGAGCGCGTCCGCGTAGCCGCGCTTCTCGGCGCGATGCTTCGAAAGCGTGCAGATCATGTAGAGCCCGGCTGCCTTGGCCATCGCCGGGGCGCAGGCGGGATCGGGGCGGCGGTATTCGGCGATGTCGAGCCGGATGCCGCGCATGCGCTCTGCCGGGTCGAACATCGACGGCCAGGTCCAGGTCGCGATCGCCACGTGGATGGGGTTCTGCTGGGCGGCCACCGCCATCATCTTCTCGCCGCCGCGCCAGGCGACGGCCCGCACGTACTTGTTGCCGCTGCCGTTGCGCGCGAGCACCTCGGCCTTGGCGGCCTCGAGCTGATCGACCGAATAGGGAATTTCGAAGTCGAGAATGCCGGCGGAGCGATGCAGGCGTTCCGTATGCTCGCGGGACTTGAAGACGACACCGTCATAGGCGCGCTCGCCCTCGAACACGCACGAGCCGTAGTGCAGGCCATGGGTCAGCACGTGCATCGTCGCGTCCTGGGACGGCACGATACGGCCGTCGTACCAGACCAGCGGATCACCGAAATAGATCAGATCGGACGCCATGGCCCATGTCTCCGTTGCCGTTTCTTCCCCGCAGGTGCGCCCGGCGGTCGCGCACGCCCTGCGCCCCGCACGTGCCACGCGAACGGTACCGTTTCGCGGGCCAGAGGCCGCGCGCGCGGACGGTCCGCTCCGTTCTCCTGCCGAAATCGCGTATCATGGTGCGGCTTGTACGAGCCCGCTCCGAGCTGGCCGGGAGAGGGCGAAAACAGGCTTCGCGCACTCGCGGGCAGCTTCAGAAAGGCCTTGCCAGCACTATCAATCGGCTTCAAATAAGTCAACATGACTGACATAACTCTGCCCGCATCCAGCCGGAAGCCCGCGCGTGGCGGGACGCCTGCCTTGCGTCCGGACGAGGAGCCCGACGCCGACCGCCTCGTGCGGCTCGTTGAGCTGCTGTTCTTCGCCTATCGGGATTTCACCAGCGACCCGGATCAGATGCTGTCGGCGATCGGCTTCGGCCGGGCGCATCATCGCGTGCTGCACTTCGTGGCACGCAATCCGGGCCTGTGCGTCGCCGACCTCCTGTCGATCCTCACGATCACCAAGCAGAGCCTCGCCCGGGTCCTCAAGCAGCTCGTCGACGAGGGCTATATCCTGCAACAGCGCAACGAGCAGGATCGCCGCGAGCGGCTGCTGTTCCCGACCGAGAAGGGCCGCAGCCTCGCCACCAGCCTGGCGCGCCCGCAGCTCGAGCGCATTTCGCGGGCCCTGGCGGCCGCCGGCCCCGGCGGCGAGCTCCATGCCGAGCGCTTCCTCTTCTCGATGCTCAACGCGGACGAACAGGTCCAGGTCGCCAGGATCGTCCGGCGGCAGGTCGGTGCCCGGCAAGGGCCCGAGGACGGAGCATGACCATGCCAACCGAAACCACCAGGTGCGAGACTCCGCTGCCGGACGATGCGCCGCACGTGCTCGTCGTCGACGACGACCAGCGCATCCGCGAGCTGCTGGCGCGCTACCTGTTCGACCAGGGGTTCCGGGTCACCATAGCCGCGGATGCCGCGGCGGCGCGCGCGGCCATGCGCGGCCTCGCCTTCGACGTGGTCATTCTCGACGTGATGATGCCCGGCGAGAGCGGCCTCTCGCTCGCCCGCGACCTCAAGAGCACGTCGAGCCTGCCGGTGTTCATGCTGACGGCGCGCGCCGGCCCGGAAGAGCGTGTGCAGGGGCTCGAGCTCGGCGTCGACGAATACCTCGCCAAGCCCTTCGAGCCGCGCGAGCTGCTGCTCCGCCTCAACAACATCCTCAAGCGCGGCACCCCTTCGCCCCAGGCCGCCAGCGACGAGGTGCGCATGGGCGAGTTGATCTTCTATGTCGCCCGCGGCGAATTGCGGCGCGGCGAGCAATCGATCAAGCTCACCGAGCGCGAGCGGGATCTCCTGCGCATGTTCGCCCAACAGCCGGGCATGCCTATCGCGCGCCACGAGCTGGCGAGCGACGACGCGACGGGAAGTGAGCGCGCCGTCGACGTGCAGATCAACCGGCTGCGCCGCAAGATCGAGGTCGATCCCTCGAACCCGGTTTTTCTGCAAACCGTGCGGGGCAAGGGATACATCCTGCACACCGACTGAGCGCACGAGGACGAGCTGAGCGCACGAGCAAGCGCCGGAGCCAGCATGGCTGCCACGACGGACGACAAGGCCGAGCCGCAGCAGGTCCGCCTCGCGGTGCGCGCCTGGCGGCGACTGGGCGAGACCCTTTCGGACCTGATGCCGAAGGGGCTCTATGCGCGTGCGCTCATCATCATCATCGCGCCGATCGTTCTGCTCGAAGGCGTCATCGCCTTCGTCTTCATGGAGCGCCACTACCAGGCCGTGACGCGACGCCTGTCGGAGGCAACCGCTCGCGACATCAGCGCGCTCATCGAGATCTACCGCGACTACAACAACTACGACGACTACTCGCGCCTCGTCGAGATCGCGCGCGACAGGCTAAACCTCTCGCTACAGGTGCTGCCGGCCGGCGACCTGCCGGCGACGCGCCCGAAGCCCTTCTTCGGCCTGCTCGATCGCACGCTGTCGAACGAGATCCGCAAGCGGATCGCGTCGCCGTTCTGGATCGACACCGTCGGCCAGTCGCGCCATGTCGAAATCCGCGTCAAGCTGGACACCGCGGTTTTGCGCTTCCTGGCGACGCGCAGTCAGACGTTCGCCTCCAACTCGCACATCTTCCTCATGTGGATGGTCGGCACGTCGGTCGTGCTCCTGACGGTCGCCATCCTCTTCCTCCGGAACCAGATCCGACCGATCCTTCGGCTGGCGGAGGCAGCCAACGCCTTCGGCAAGGGCCGTCCAGTGCCGAAGGACTTCAGGCCGCGCGGCGCTCGCGAGGTGCGCGAGGCGGCCATGGCCTTCCTGGAGATGGCGGACCGCATCAAGCAGCACGTCGACCAGCGCACGACCATGCTCGCCGGCGTCAGCCACGATCTCAGAACGATCCTGACGCGCTTCAAGTTGCAGGTGACGCTCCTCGGAGAGAGCAAGGAGACCGACGATCTCCTCGGCGATGTCCGGGAGATGCAGCACATGCTCGAGGACTATCTCGCCTTCGCCAGGGGTGACGGCGGCGAGGAGGCTCAGCCGACCAACGTGCGCGAGTTGCTCGAGGAGGTCCGCGACGAGGCCCTGCGGCTCGGTCCCGACGTCGAGTTGAAGATGCGACGGCGGCGCAAGGACGTGATCATCCCACTCAAGCGTCAGGCCTTCAAGCGCGCCATCACCAACCTCGTCACCAACGCGCTGCGCTTCGGCGACAAGGTCTCGATCCGCGCCGTCAGCGACCGCCAGTGGCTCAGGATCGAGGTCGACGACGACGGCCCGGGCATCCCGCCCGACGAGCGCGAGCAGGTGTTCAAGCCGTTCTACCGGCTCGACAACGCCCGCAACCAGGACACCAGCAGCACCGGCCTCGGCCTCGCCATCGCACGCGACATCGTGCGCGGTCACGGCGGCAACGTCACGCTCGGCACGAGCCAGCTCGGCGGATTGAAAGCCATCATCCTCGTGCCCGTGTGAGATCGGGCCGCAAGATCAGAAGAGCCGGCCGCCGTCGGGAACCTTGCGCTCCGGCACGATCAGCACGACGTTGCCGCTCTCGTCGGGAAAGCCGAGCGTCAGCACCTCCGACATGTACTTGCCGATCTGGCGCGGCGGGAAGTTCACGACCGCGGCCACCTGCCGGCCGACCAGCGTTTCCGGCTGATAATAGGTCGTGAGCTGCGCCGAGCTGCGTTTGATCCCGATCTCGCCGCCGAAATCGATCCGCAGCTTGATGGCCGGTTTACGCGCCTCCGGAAACGGCTCGGCAGCGACGATGGTGCCGACCCGGACATCGACGGCCAGAAAATCGTCGTAGGCAATGATGCGGCTGCCTTGCGGCGCGGTGGACATGCGTGGCTCCCCAGGGTGCGATCGGTCGAGATGGTAGCGCGTAGAGCTGCCAGCGAGAGCGTGAATCGCACCCTGCACTTCGATATCAGGTGCGATCGGTCGAGATGGGTGCGCGTAGAGCCGCCAGCGAGAGCGTCATTCGCACCCTGCGCTCTCGCGACAGCGGCGCCCGCTCTCATGGACTGGCGAACTGCGTGCTCAGGTGTACGTCGGGCCATCGGCGGCGCGTGGCGTGTCCGCGCGCTCCTCGGGGCGCCGGAACCCGCGCGGCAGCACGGCGCAGACGAGGCGTCTCCCGGCGCTGCAGATATCATCCATGCGCCCGAGCGCCTGCTCGCCCCGCTTCAGCCTGCGGTCCAGCGCCGCCATGGTGCGGGCGAGGCCGGGATCGTCGTCCTCGAGCCAGATGCGGAAGACGCGGGCGTAGACCGAACCGAGACCGACCACGCGCACGCCTCCAGACAGTCCGTCGGAGGCGATGCCGGCCGCCTCCAGCATCCAGTGCTGCGAGCAGAGCATGGTCGGCACCAGTGCCGGCTCGAACGGCACGGACCACATGATCTTCTTGAGCGCGACGCGATACGGCGCGAGCACGTCGAAGCGGGTCATGACCACGTCGAAGATGCGGTCGCGCGCGCTCTGGTCCTCGTTGCGTTTCGGTGCCCGGCGCAGCACCTCGTCGTCCGCAGCCTTGACGAATGCCCGCAGAATATCCGTCTTCGCGTGGAACTCGTGGCTGAGATCGACAAGTGCGATACCGGCCTCATCGGCGATGTCGGCGAGCGTCAGATCGCGCCAGGACCGCCGCTCGGCCAGCCGCAGGGCGGCGGCGATGATGCGCCCACGGGGGGTCGTGAGATCGAGCATCGTGTCCTCCAGGGGTAAGGGCCTCCCTGGAAGATAGAGGGTCCGGATGGACTTTTGAAGGTGAAGCCGCGAGATCGGGCCGGCCGGCGGCGGCGCCTCAGCCGCTCAACTCCCGTGACCGGCGGGTCGCGGCCTCGACAGCGCGACGCATCAGGGGCCCGAGGCCGTCGTCGGCCATCAGCACACCGAGCGCCGCCGCGGTCGTGCCGCCGGGCGAGGTCACGTTCTTGCGCAGCGTGGCGGGATCGAGGTCCGAGCGGTGCAGGAGCTCGCCGGCACCGGACACGGTAGCGTTCGCAAGGCGCGCCGCCAGATCCGCATCAAGGCCGACGGCACGGCCCGCCTCCGCCAGCGCCTCCGCCAGCAGGAAGACATAGGCAGGACCCGAGCCAGACACCGCCGTGACCGGATCGATGAGATCCTCGCGCTCGACCCAGGCGACCTCGCCGACCGCCGCCAGGAGGGCGTCCGTGAGATGGCGCTGCGCGGCTGTGACGCGGGCATTGGCGCAGGCCACCGTGATGCCGCGGGCGATGGCCGCCGGCGTGTTCGGCATCGCCCGCACGACGGCGCTCTGCGCGGGCAGATGGCGCTCGAGGCTGTGGATCGTGCGGCCTGCCGCGATGGACAGGACGAGCGTGCCCGGTGCCACGACGCGGGCGAGCCCCGGCAGCACCTCGTCCATGACCTGGGGCTTGACGGCGAGGACCAATACACCTGCCGGCGCGGCAAGCGTGGGCGCGGCCGGCCCGCTGGCGATGCCGTGGCGCGCCAGCAGGTCGCGCACCTCGTCGGGCGGCCCCGGGTCCTGAACCGCCACGAGCTTGGGATCGAGCCCTTGCGCCAGCCAGCCCTCGAGGAGCGCGCCCCCCATTTTGCCCGCGCCGGCCAGCACGAGGGGTGCCGAGAGTGGAATGGCCATCGAAAGCTCCCTGCCGCGTTGGTGGCGAGACCCGGGCTCGCCGGATCAGGCCTGCCCCTCGGTCTCGAACATGGTCGAGGTCAGCGCGTGCCGCGCCTCCTTGCCTGCCCAGACGACGAACTGGAAGGCCTGATAATAGCGTTCACAGGCCTCGAGCGCCACGCGGATGAGCGCCTCGCACTGGGCGGGCGTCGCGACCGTACCGTTGAGCATGAGGCCGTGGCGGAACATGATCAGGCCCTCCTGGCTCCACAGGTCGAAATGACCGAGCCAGAGCTGCTCGTTGATCTGGGCGATCAGGCGATACACCTCGTTGAGGCGATTGTCGGGGATCTTGAAATCGAAGGCGCAGGCCAGATGCATCGTCTCGAGATCGGAGCGCCAGTTCAGCGAAACGTGATAGTCGGTCCACGTGCCGGCCACGACCATCGTCAGCTCGTCGTCCGCAGTGCGCTCCAGCGACCACTCGTGGCCGGTCGCAACCTGCTCCGCGAGGTCGATGGGGTTCGTGACGCGGTCGTAGCCGATTTCAGCCGTTGCCATACCAATCCCTCGGTTGCTTCTGCACGCACCACGGTGACGGTGCCGAACTTTTCGGCCGCAATGTGACACCGGCCGTCGCCGACCGTGCGGCGCGCGCCTCGTCCACAAGTGCCGAGCGCGACCAAAGCAAAGGGGGGTACGAGTCGCAAGCGCAGCCCCGCGCTCGTCCACGCGAAACTCCCCTGTCCACGCCCGCTGTCCCGATCGCCGCAGCGGGCTTGACACGGCCTCGCGAAGCACTGCTGCGCGCCGGCCGGATCACTCGGTCGGGTGGCCGGACGACATGGCCTCGAGACGCTGCTCGAGGGCGGCAATGCGCGCCTCCAGGCGCTCGTTCTCCTCCCTGGCCTTCTGCGCCATGGCCTTCACGGCCTCGAACTCCTCGCGCTGCACCACATCCATCTCGCGCAGCATGCGCTCGCCCTGGCTGCGCATGAGGGTCTCGACCTCACGCCGCATGCCTTGCGCGGCGCCGGCGGCATCCGTCATCAGCTTGGCGATCTCGTCGAGGATCGGGTTATTGGTCTGCGTCATGGCCGTGTCACTTTCTCCATCGCGGGAGCCCCGGCGCCCGGCTGGTCATCGGCCCGGACTATGGGACGCCGTGCCGCGCGGCGCAACCGTCCCCCGCCCCCGCGCCGGGAAGCGATGCTTGACAACCCGCCGCCCAGGCGGGAAAGCGAGACCCTGGCAGCCAGACGCGAGGACCGATGCCGCTCGTCATCCCCTATCCCGCCATCGACCCCATCGCGCTCCAGCTCGGGCCGATCAGCGTCAAATGGTACGGGATCGCCTATCTGGCCGGGCTCGTCCTCGGCTGGCTCTACATCAAGCAACTGCTGAGGACCGAGCGCCTGTGGCCCTCGGGCAAGCCAGCGCTCGAAGCCGACGACATCGACGATCTCCTGCTCTGGATGACGCTCGGCGTCGTGGTCGGCGGCCGGCTCGGCAACGTGCTCCTCTATCATCCCGGCTACTATCTGAAGAACCCGCTGGAGATTTTCGCGCTCTGGCACGGCGGCATGTCCTTCCACGGCGGCCTGATCGGCTCCGTGCTGGCCATCTGGCTGTTCGCCAGGCGCCGCAAGGTCGCGACACTCACCGTCGGCGACCTGTGCGCTGCGGCCGTGCCGATCGGCATCTTCTTCGGCCGCATCGCCAACTTCATCAACGCCGAGATCGTCGGACGCCCCAGCAACGTGCCCTGGGCCATGGTCTTTCCGGGCGCCGGCCCGGTGCCGCGCCATCCCAGCCAGCTCTACGAGGCGGGGCT
>JAGRKR010000373.1:0-272 GCA_020442225.1 Hyphomicrobiaceae bacterium
CCGGCCGCGCGGCATCATCGCGCTGCGCGGACGCGCGGCGGAGGCCTGACATGGACGCGACCGTTTCCACGACCGCGCCGCCCTCCGCCACCGGGACGCCCCGTACGCCACCGCCCGCCGCGAGCCTTGCCGAACGCTCCTTCGTCGCCCGCAATCCGTCGGTGCCGGTGTTCCTTGCCCTGCTTCTCCTGTTCACCATCGCCGTTTCGGTGATGAGCGAGGCGCTGGGGCTCGGGCTCATCTCGACGAGCCTCGTCAAGACGCTCGGCAAG
>JAGRKR010000373.1:384-2530 GCA_020442225.1 Hyphomicrobiaceae bacterium
ATGTGGCTGATGTACGAGCGCACCAAGACGATCGTCGAGGGCTCGCTCGCGGCCGCGCAACTGCCGCCGACACCGGATGAGGTGCGCGAGGCGATTGGGACCCAGATCTTCGGTGTCGTCGGCGGTGCCAAGATCCCCTGGGTGTGGACCTTCGCGGACTCGCTCGTCATCCAGCTGGCGCTCGTCGTCCTCGTGCCTGGCCTTCTGGCTCTTGTGTTCGGCTGGCTGGCGTTCCGCTCGCGGGTCACGGGCGTCTACCTGTCGATCCTCACGCAGGCGATGACGCTGGCGCTGTCGCTCTATCTCTTCCAGAACGACTCGGGTCTGCGCGGCAACAACGGCCTGTCCGGCCTCCAGAACATTCCTGGCCTGACCGACGTGCCGCAATCGGTGCTGTCGATCTGGTTCTTCCTCGCCTCCGCACTTGCGCTCGGCCTCGGCTACCTGTTCGCGGCGTGGCTGGTCGGCGGCAAGTTCGGCTCGATCGTGCGCGGCATCCGCGACGACGAAGCCCGCGTCCGGTTCCTCGGCTACAGCGTCGAGCACTACAAGCTGGCGATCTTCACGCTGACCGCGATCATCGCCGGCATGGCCGGTGCGCTCTACTACCCGCAGGCCGGCATCATCAATCCGGCCGAGATTGCCCCGATCGCCTCGATCTACCTGGCGGTGTGGGTAGCGATCGGCGGACGCGGGCGGCTCTACGGCGCGGTGATCGGCGCGGCGCTCGTCTCGCTCCTGTCATCGTGGTTCACGGGCGGCCGCGCGCCCGACCTGCCGCTCGGCTTCGCGACGATCCAGTGGGTCGACTGGTGGCTTGTGCTGCTCGGCTTCGGCTTCGTCATGGTCACGCTGTTCGCGCCTAACGGCATCGGCGGGCTCATCGATCACCTGGTGCGCAGGAAGCGGGCGGCATGAGCGCGTTGCTGGAAGTCTCGAACGTTTCGGTCGCCTTCGACGGATTCAAGGCGATCAACGACCTGTCCTTCGAGATCGAGGAGCCGGAGCTTCGCGCGATCATCGGCCCGAACGGCGCCGGCAAGACCACCTTCATGGACATCATCACCGGCAAGACCAGACCCGACGAGGGGCGGGTGCTCTGGGGCGACATGTCCCGTTCGCTTCTCGGCATGTCGGAGGCCCGGATCGCGCGGGAAGGGATCGGCCGGAAGTTCCAGAAACCCACGGTGTTCGAAGACCAGACGGTGCGCGAGAACCTCCTGATGGCGCTTCGCAATGCCCGCGGGCCCTTCGCCGTCCTGTTCTACCGTCCCGCGCGGGATGACCTCGACAGGGTGGCGGCCCTCGCGCAGGAAATCGGCCTGGCCGAGGACATGCACCGCAAGTCGGGCGAGCTCAGCCACGGACAGAAACAGTGGCTGGAAATCGGCATGCTGCTGGCGCAGAACCCGAAGCTGCTGCTCGTCGACGAACCGGTCGCCGGAATGACCGACGCCGAAACCGAGGAGACCGCGCGGCTGCTCCGCGAGATCGCGCGGGATCACTCCGTCGTCGTCGTCGAACACGACATGGATTTCGTCCGCGACCTCGGCGTCAAGGTGACCTGCCTGCACGAGGGCTCCGTGCTGTCGGAAGGCTCGCTCGACCACGTCTCCTCCGACAAGCGCGTCATCGAAGTTTATCTTGGAAGGTAGCCCATGCTGAGCGTCGAGAATGCCACATTGCACTATGGCGCGGCGGAAGCGCTGCGCGGCGTTTCCCTGAAAGCGCTCGGCGGGCGCATCACCTGCGTGCTGGGGCGCAACGGCGTCGGCAAGACGAGCCTGCTGCGCGCCATCATGGGTCATTTCCCGCTGACCGGCGGCGAGATCGTCTTCGAGGACAAGCCCTTCGGCAGGATGGCGACCTATGACCGCGCACGCACCGGCATCGGCTTCGTGCCGCAGGGCCGCGAAATCTTCCCGCTGCTCACCGTGCGCGAAAATCTGGAGACCGGGTTCCCGGCCCTGAAGCGATCGGAACGCACCGTGCCGGAATATGTCTTCGAACTCTTTCCCGTTCTGAAGGACATGCTGGGGCGGCGCGGTGGCGACCTCTCCGGCGGACAGCAGCAGCAACTCGCCATCGGCCGAGCGCTGGTCACCCGGCCCAAGCTGCTGGTGCTCGACGAACCCACCGAAGGCAT
>JAGRKR010000374.1 GCA_020442225.1 Hyphomicrobiaceae bacterium
GCGGCCGCGCGCACCTTCAGCCATTCCGCGACGAACTTGTCGTCGGCGACCTTCTTGGCCTGCATGTCCTTCCACGCGGCGGCAAGAACGTCCTGGCGCTTCAGCAGCATCTGGTTGTGCTGCTCGTGAGCCGCCGTCCAGACGCCCTTCTCCTTGTAGTACTTGATGGCGGCCGGGTGGTACGGGAACACGTAGGCGAGGTTCTGCGCGGAGAGCTGATAGCCGTCCATGCCGGGGCCGGACTCCTTGAAGTCCTGGTAGTGCTCCATGACCGCCTTTGTCAGGCCGTACGCCAAGTCGTCGGAGATGCCCTTCACGGCGACGAAGATCGGGTAGGGATAGTTGCTGCCCTCGTAGGGACCCTGGTTCTTGGCGCCCTTCGTGTAGGCGAGGATCTTGGTCGGCGCCCACCACGGCGCCACGGCCTTGGCCCGATCCCACGCCGCCTTGTCGGCGTGCGGCAACGGCGGGAAGTAGAGCCCGCGCGGCGAGGCTGCGAGCTGCGCGTAGGCGCTCGAGATGGTGCTGCCCCAGGCGGCGTCCGCCTGACCGTTGATGACGGCTTCGATCGACTGCTTCCAGCCGGGGACCTCGACCTTCTTGACGTCGGCCCAGGTCAGGCCGCCGAAGGCCAGCATGGCCGTCATGTTGGTGTTGAGCGCCGGCGCACCCTTCACGAAGGTGACGCGCTTGCCCTTGAGATCCGACACCTTGAGGATGCCAGCGTCGGCCGCCGTCATGGCCTGCTGGCCGTTACGCCCGACGTTGTTGAAGAGATTGTAGATGCGCTGCGGACCCCAGGACTTCTCGGCGAACATCAGCACGCCTTCCTGGGCAAAATAGGCCGCGATGCCACAGGCGCAGATCTGCGTCTGGCCGACCCTCATCGGCGCCATGCGCGACACATCGTTCTTGCCCGGAATGATCCGCAGATCGACGCCGAAGCGCTTCTTCAGCATCTGCCCGAGACCGACGGACTGCGCATAGCCGGACGACGTCGTGCCGTACGCGGTCCACGAGATGGCTTTCGGCAGTTTGACCTCTGCCGCCGAGGCGCTCGCCATCGGCAAGCCGAGCGATGCAGCCACCGCAATGGCAATACGAGTCGAGGGTGTTTTCATGTGACGTTCTCCCTTGGGCTTTGTTCCTCCGGGGGGGATCGATTTCGATTGCATCGACGATCCGCCCTCTTCGTTCAGTCTTTTCGATCGCTGAACGTGATTGCGAACGATAACCGCTTCACCTATCCTCGCCAACTCTATTGATCTTCACCTTTGTGTTGATGCCAGACCGGCTCCGTGCAGCTCGAAACGACCACTGCCGGAGCAGTGGCGAGACCGGCGGTACCGATCGGGCCGATCGTCGGGATGCGGCAGCGAACGCGCGTCGATTGCGCCGACGCCTCTCGGGTCCGAGGACCAGGGCGAGCGAGCTCCAGGCATGGCACACGGTGAGCTGCCTCGACCCTGCATCGGAGCTCGTACCCCCACATGATCACGGCTGATTTCACTGGTAAGCGCGCGCTCGTCACCGGCGGAGCGTCCGGAATTGGACTCGCTACGACGAAGGCGCTGCTGCGCTGCGGCGCACAGGTCGCGATCAACCATCTGCCCGGCGACGACAAGGCCAAGGCGACGCTGGAGACGCTGCGCAAATCCAGCAATACGGTCATCGGCGCCGCAGGCGACGTTTCCGATCCCGCATCGGCCGAGAACATGGTCGGCCAGGCCATCGACGACCTCGGTGGTCTCGATATCCTGATCAACAATGCCGGCACGTCGCTGACGGTGGAGCCCATTCCCTTTCCCGATCTCGACGCCATGACCGAGGAGTTCTGGACGAAGATCCTGGCGACCAATCTGGTGGGTCCGTTCCGCTGCACGCGCGCCGCCGCGCCAGCCCTGAAGGCCAGCCGCGGCTGCATCGTCTCCACCGCCTCCATCGCGGGACTCGGCATCGGCGGCGCGGGCTCCTCCCTCGCCTACAGCGCAGCCAAGGCCGCACTGATCAATCTCACCCGCAACCTCGCGCGGGCGCTCGGCCCGGAGATCCGCGTCAACGCGGTCGCCCCGGGTCTGACGCGCACGCCATGGACCGATCCCTGGCCGCCCGAGCGCAAGGCGCGCTATGCCGAGGCCGCGCCGCTGCGCCGCTTCGTCGAGGCGGACGATATCGCCGAGACCATGATCTTCCTGTGCGCGCAGCAGGCAATCACCGGCCAGACCATCGTCGTCGATTGCGGCCGCACCACGTGACCGCGCCGTCTGCAACCAGCCGAGGCCGCCCTTTCCCAGACCAGGCCCGAGCTCCAGGAGCATAGTCCATGGCCCGCCGCGCCGCCGATCTGCTCGTCGACTGCCTCGCCCAGCACGGCACCGACCGTGTCTTCTGTGTCCCCGGCGAGAGCTATCTCGCCGTTCTCGATGCGCTCCACGACCGCAATGCGATCGAGACCGTCATCTGTCGCCACGAGGGCGGCGCCGGCTTCATGGGCCTGGCCGACGCCAAGGTATCCGGCCAGCCGGGCATCGTCTTCGTCAGCCGCGGCCCCGGTGCAACCAACGCCTCGATCGCCGTGCACGTGGCCGAGCAGGACGCCGTGCCGCTCATCCTCTTCATCGGGCAGGTGCCGCGCGCCGAAGTCGGCCGGCGTTCCTTCCAGGAGGTCGACTACGCCAAGACCTTCTCGGACATGGCCAAGGGCGTGTGGGTGATCGACGACGCCGATCGCATCCCCGAGATCCTGGCGCGCGCTTACGCCGTCGCCAAGGCGCCGACGCCGGGTCCGGTCGTGATCGTGCTGCCGGAAGACATGCTCGAGGACATGACGTCGGCCGAAGTGATCGAGCCTATCGCGGCGCCTCGCGTCGCTTTGGGCGCCGAAGCACTCGAAGATGTCGTGGCGCGGCTGGCGCGCTCGGAGCGCCCGCTCGTGATCGCGGGCGGTGGTGTCGGCTCGCCGGAAGGGCGCGCCGCGCTGCTGGCGGCGTCGGAAGCTCACGCCCTGCCCGTGGCTTTGACCTTCAAGCGCCAGGACCTCTTCCCGAACGCGCATCCCAACTATGTCGGGCATCTCGGCTTCAAGATCCCGAAGCCCATGGTCGACCGCTTCGCGGAGTCCGATCTCATCCTGGCCGTCGGCACGCGCCTCGGCGAGGTGACCACGCAGGGCTATACGTTCCCGGCGACGCCGGTGCCCCGCCAGCCGCTGATCCACGTCTACGACGACCCCGGCAAGATCGGTCGCGAGTTCCGCACCGAGCTGCCCATCGTCGCCGACGCGACCGCCTTTCTTCGCGCGCTCGCCGGCCGCTCCTCGACCGCGCCAGCGGCGCGCAAGGCGTGGATCGAGCGACTGCATGCGCCCGTCGCGGCGGCGATGCCGTGGGCTGCGCCAAAAGATGGCCTGCTCGACATGGGGGCCATTGTCGCCGCACTGGTCGGCAAGGTCGCCGACGACACGATCTTCATCACCGACGCCGGAAACTTCTCCGGCTGGCTGCATCGTCATTTCCCCTTCTCCGGCAAGCACCTCATGGTCGGCACGGTCGGCGGCGCCATGGGGCTCGGCATGCCGGCTGCCGTGGCGGCAGGACTGCGCCATCCGGATCGCACGGTCATCACCTTCATCGGCGACGGCGGCATGCTCATGACGGGGAGCGAGCTGGCCACGGCCGTGCAGTACGGCGTGCCTATCAAGGTGTTCGTCTCGAACAACGGCAGCTACGGCACCATCCGAATGCACCAGGAGAAGTCCTACAAGGGACGTGTCCACGGCACCGAGCTGCAGAACCCCGACTTCGCCCGCATGGCTGAGTCATTCGGTGCTACCGGGCTCACCATATCGACCATCGAGGAGGCCGCCGAGATCGTGGCGGAGGCGCTGGAGACGGAGGGCCCCGTCGTGGTCGACGTGCACACCACCCTCGAGCACATCAGCCCGTTCGCCAACCTTGCCGATCTCGGCAACTGAGACGAGCCTGTCAAAGGAGACCTGCTATGGACGGGACGGCAACCCTGGTGACGGGCGTCAGTCGCGGCATCGGCCGGGCGATCGCCGAGCGGCTCGCGCGGAGCGGTCAGACCATCATCGGGCTGTCCCGCTCGAAGCCGGAGGGCTATTTCCCCGGCGAGCATCATGCCGTGGACCTCGGCGACGGCGAGGCGACGAGAGCCGCAATGGCCGAGATCACGGCGCGGCACAAGGTGGTGCGGCTCGTCAATAATGCCGGAATCGGGCGCATGGCCCCCGTCGAGCAGATCAAGACGGCGGACCTCGCCGCTGTGCTCGACGTCAACGTGCGGGCCGCCATGCAGTGTCTGCAGGCCTGCCTGCCGGCCATGCGGGAGGCGCGCTTCGGGCGCGTGCTCAACATCGGCAGCCGCGCCGCGCTCGGCAAGGAAGGGCGCTCGTCCTACGCCATCTCGAAGGGCGCACTCGGCTGCTTCACGCGGGCCGCGGCTCTGGAGCTGGCGGCCGACGGCATCACGGTCAACTGCATCGCGCCCGGCCCCATCGAGACCGAGCTTTTCACCCGCAACAACGCCGCCAATCCGGACATGAGGCGGGCCTTCGAGGCGCGCGTGCCGGTCGGTCGCCTCGGCACGCCGCAGGACATCGCAGCCGCAGCCGCCTACTTCCTCTCGGTGGAATCGGGCTTCACGACGGGCCAAGTGCTCTACATCTGCGGCGGCATGACCGCCGGTCTCGCCCCGATTTGACGGATCGGCCGTTGCACGACAGCCGGAGCCAGTAAGGAGACCGCATGGACAAGCAAGCGACGCTCGTGACGGGAGCCAGCCGCGGCATCGGCCGGACCCTCGCCGACCTGCTGGCGCGACAGGGACACCATGTCGTGGGCATGGCCAGATCGAAGCCCAAGGGCGGATTCGACGGAGACTTCTACACCGCCGACTTCCAGGATGAGGCCGCCTCCGCCGCGGCGCTGGCCGAGATCGCCGGACGTTACCGGATCACGCGTCTCGTCAACAACGCCGGCATCAGCCATGCCCAGAAGCTCGACGACATGACGGACGCCGATTTCGAGCGGGTCATGGCCATCAACGTCCGCTCGGCCCTGCAATGCATGCAGGCGGTGCTGCCGGCCATGCGCGCGGCGAAATTCGGACGCATCGTCAACGTCACGAGCCGGGCCGGGCTCGGCCGGCCCGAGCGGGCGCTCTACGGCATGAGCAAGGCAGGCCTCGTTTCCTTGAGCCGCACCGTGGCCCTCGAGGTCGTCGCCGACGGCATCACCGTCAACTGCGTTGCGCCCGGTCCGATCGAGACCGAGATGTTTCTCGGCAATCACCCGCCCGGCTCGGAGAAGTATCGCAATTTCATCGCGACCGTACCAATGCAGCGCATGGGTCACGTGGACGAGATCGCAGAAGCATGCGCCTACTTCCTCTCGGACAAGGCCGGCTACACGACGGGCCAGGTGCTCTATGTCTGCGGCGGCCTGTCCGTCGGCAACCTGATGGCCTGATCCGAAAGCCACGACAACCGGCAACACGAGCAGGGCCACGCATGATCGAACGCCAGCACTTCAAGACTCGCATCACCGAGCTGTTCGCCATCCGCCACCCGATCCTCTGCGGCGGCCTGATGTGGCTTTCCGATGCCGGTTACGTCGCGGCGAGCGTCAACGCGGGCGGCATGGGCTTCATGACCGTCCGCACCTTTCCAGACCCCGGCGCCTTCCGGGCCGAGCTGCAGAAATGCCGCGACCTCACAGGCGGCAAGCCCTTCGGCGTCAACGTCTACATGTCGACACGCCCGGAGGAGAATCGCATTTTCGAAACGCACATCCCGATCCTGCTCGAGGAGGGCGTGCGTCTCATCGAGACCTCCGGCATTCCCCCAAAGGACGTCGTGCCTCGCCTCAAGGATGCCGGCTGCACGATCATGCACAAGGTCTCCACCGTGCGGCACGCGATCAGCGCCGCCAAACTCGACATCGACGCCGTCTGCGTGGTGGGCGCGGAATGCGGCGGCCATCCCGGCATGCAGATGATCGGCAGCATCGTGCAGACGGTCCAGGCTACGCGCTCGGTGCCGCTGCCGGTGGCGATCGGCGGCGGTATCGGCCATGGCAGCCAGGTCGCGGCGGCGCTCGCCATGGGGGCCGAGGCGGTCGTGCTCGGCACGCGGATGACGGTTGCCAGCGAGATCTGGGCGCACGGCGCCTACAAGCAGAAGATCGTCGAGAGCGACGAGACCGGCTCACGCCTGGTCATGCAGACGTTCCGCAACACCTATCGCGTGATCGACAATCAGGCGGCCCAGGCCGTCGCCAGCCTCGAGGCCGAGGGCGTCAAGGACTTCGACGCCTACCGCCCATTCGCGGCGGGCACCGAGGCCAAGGTCGCCTACGAGACGGGTGACTGGAACCGCGGCCTGTTGTCCATGGGCCAATCGGCGGTCTTCGCCGACGAGGTGAAGCCGGTCGCCGCCATCTACGCGCAGATGCTGGAAGAGGCCGTTGCAGCCGCCCGGCGCGTTTCCGGGATGTGTCTCGACTGACAGCGCGGTCTAAGCCCGTGCGCAAGGCTCTCGCGTCAGAGCGTACGGCCGATCGACAGGAACTTTTCGTGACGCTGCGCGCGGATTTCGGCTGCCTGCATATCGTCGAATTCCACGAGCGCCTTGGCGATCGCATCGGCTGCCGCCGATATGGCCCCGGGCTTGTCGCGATGAGCTCCACCGACCGGCTCGCGCACGATGACGTCGATGACGCCGAGCTGGAGCAGGTCCTGCGCCGTAATCTTCATGCTCGTGGCGGCATCGATGGCACGGGTCGAATCGCGCCACAGAATTGATGCTGCGGCCTCCGGTGACGCAACCGTGTAGATGGCATGCTCCATCATCAGCACGCGATTGGCCGTTGCGATCGCCACCGCGCCTCCCGAGCCGCCCTCGCCAATGACAAGCGAGATCAGCGGCACGCCCAGCGCCAGGCAGCAGTCCGTCGAGCGGGCGATGGCCTCGGACTGGCCCCGCTCCTCCGCCTCGACTCCGGGGAAGGCGCCGGCCGTGTCGATGAACGTCAGCACCGGCAGCGAGAACTTGTCCGCCAGGTTCATCAGACGCACGGCCTTGCGATAGCCTTCCGGTCGCGCCATGCCGAAGTTGTGGCGGATGCGGCTCTCGGTATCCGTGCCCTTCTCATGGCCGAGCACGGCGACATCGCGGCCGCGGAATCGGCCGACACCGCCCATGATGGCCTCGTCCTCACCGAAATAGCGGTCGCCTGCCAGGGGCGTGAAGTCGTCGATCAGCGCCTTGACGTAGTCGAGACAGTGGGGCCGGTCGGGATGCCTGGCGACCTGCGTCTTCTGCCAGGGCGTCAACTTGGCGTAGGTCTCGACCAGCGCCGTCTCGGCCTTGGCCTGGAGCGTCTCGATTTCCTCGGCGATGGACACCGAGTTGTCGTCGCCAGTGAGCGATCGCAGCTCCGCGACCTTGCTCTCGAGCTCGGCAATCGGCTTCTCGAAATCGAGATACGTGCGCATGGACCCTGCGAGCTCCGCACCCTGACGAACCGTCCGGGCGCGCCCAAACCTCTGGATTCGCCAGGACATTCGCCAAGGTGGCGGGCGGTGTCAAGCGCTCAGCCGGTAAAGGGTTTCCCCGCGGCTGCGTCGGGGCGCCCGGGCGGGCTGGCTCAGCCGATGGTCCAGCCACCGTCGACCAGCAGGCTCGCGCCCGTCATGAGGGCCGAGGCGTCGCTCGCCAGAAAGACGATGGCGCCCATCAGATCCTCGATCTCGCCGACGCGGCCGAGCTTGATCTTGGTGACGACGTAGTCGTGGACGGCCTTGTCCGAAAGCATCTGAGCGGCGAGTGGCGTGCGGACGAAGGTCGGCGCCAGTGCATTGACGCGAATGCCCTCGCTGCCGAGTTCGAAGGCCATGGACTTGGTCAAGCCTTCGATTGCGTGCTTGCTCGCGCAATAGACCGTCCGCTTCGGCCCGCCGACATGCCCCATCTGCGAGGAAATGTTGATGATCGAGCCCTTGAGGCCCTCGGCTCGCATCCCCTTCACCACGGTCTGCGCCACGAAGAAGGCCGCCCGCACGTTCACCTCGAAGACCGCATCGAAGTCGGCCTCGCTGATGTCCGTGAAGGCCGCCGGCCGGTTGGTGCCAGCGTTGTTGACGAGGACGTGGTAGGCCGGGCGTGCCGACAGCGCCTCGCGCAGCGCGGCAAGGTCGGTCACGTCGAGCACCAGCGTATCCGCGCTGCCGCCCCGCCCCGTGATCTCGGCCTTGGCCGCCTCGATCTCGCCGGCGGTGCGTGAAACCAGCGTGACGTGAGCGCCGGCGTCGGCCAGCGCCAGCGCCGCGCCGAGGCCGATGCCACGGCCGGCGCCCGTGACCAGGGCACGCCTGTTGTCGAGCCGGAAGCTCGGGGTCTTGAGGGACGACATGGCGAGGCCTCCTTGCTCGGTTTCGCGATGGGCAGGCGTCCTGGCCCCTAGAAGAGCACGACGCTGCGAATGCTCTTGCCGGCGTGCATGAGATCGAAGCCCTTGTTG
>JAGRKR010000375.1 GCA_020442225.1 Hyphomicrobiaceae bacterium
TGGTCATGGGCATCATGATCATCCCGTTCGTCTCGTCGCTGTCGGACGACATCATCAGCGCGGTGCCTCAATCGCTCCGCGAAGGATCGTTCGGTCTCGGTGCAACACAGTCCGAGACGATCAAGAGGGTGGTGCTGCCGGCGGCGCTGCCCGGCATCGTCGGTGCGGTCCTCCTCGCCGCCTCGCGGGCCATCGGCGAGACCATGATCGTGGTCCTTGCCGCCGGTATCGCCGCGAACCTCACGATCAATCCGTTCGAGCCGGTCATGACCATTACGGTCAAGATCGTCAGCCAGCTCACTGGCGACCTCGAGTTCACGAGTCCGCAGACGCTCGTCGCGTTCGCCCTCGGCCTCACCCTTTTCGTGATCACGCTCGGGCTCAACATCTACGCGCTGTACATCGTGCGGAAGTACAAGGAGCAATACGAATAATGGCGCAGGAGACGATCGTCGATGCGGCGCCAAGGCAGGCGATGCGGGGATTGAACGATCCCACGTTGCTCAAGCGCCGTTATGCCGCCGAACGGAGGTTCCGTATCATCGGGCTTGCGGCCGTGCTGTTCGGCTTCGTGTTTCTCGTGGTGCTGCTGGGCTCGATTGTCGCGAATGGCTGGTCGGCCTTCCTGCAATCGTCCATCAAGCTCGATGTCCAGCTCGATACGGCGATTATCGACCCCACGGGGAAGAAGGACATCGACGAGCTCTATCGCGCCGACTACACCGCCCTGGCGCGAAAGGCGTTGATCGCCAAACTCGGAGTCGACGCCAACGCCCGGCCCGTTCGGCGCGATATCAACGGCATGCTCTCGCGCGGCGTCGACGTGCAGCTCCGCGACATGGTCATCGCCGACCCCACGCTGATCGGCAAGACCGTGACCGTCTGGCTGCTCGCCCATGGCAACGTCGATGCGCTCGTCAAGGGGCACATCGATCGGGCAGTCCCGCAGGAAAGGCGCCAGCTCAACGACCGGCAGGTGTCGTGGGTGGACAAGCTCCAGGCGAGCGGTGACCTGAAGCGGCGCTTCAACTCGGGGCTGTTCACGTTCGGTGCCTCGAGCCAGCCGGAGACCTCTGGCCTGGGTGTGGCGCTGATCGGCTCACTGTTCATGATGCTCATCGTCGTCCTGCTTTCAGTTCCCCTCGGCGTGGCGGCTGCCGCCTATCTCGAGGAGTTCGCGCCGAAGAACCGCTGGACCGACCTCATCGAGGTCAACATCAACAATCTCGCGGCCGTGCCTTCGATCGTGTTCGGCCTGCTCGGGTTGGCGGTGTTCATCAATTTCATGGATTTGCCGCGCTCAGCCTCCCTGATCGGTGGCCTCGTGCTGTCTTTGATGACACTGCCCACCGTGATCATCGCGACGCGGGCCGCCATCCGCGCCGTGCCTCCCTCGATCCGCGAGGCGGCACTCGGCGTCGGAGCCTCGCCGATGCAGACACTGTTCCACCATGTGCTGCCGCTGGCGCTTCCGGGTATCCTGACGGGCACCATCATCGGTCTCGTGCAGGCGCTCGGCGAGACAGCGCCGCTGCTCATGATCGGCATGGTTGCGTTCGTCGCCGACTATCCCATGACTCCGATGGAGCCGGCGACAGCACTGCCGGTGCAGATCTACATGTGGGCGACCTCGGCAGAGCGGGGCTTCGTCGAACGAACCGCAGGAGCGACGCTCGTCTTGCTCGGGTTCCTGTTCGTGATGAATGCGGTGGCTGTCTATTTGCGCCACAAAGTCGAACGCAAGTGGTAGGAGGGCTGTCGCAGCCATGGACGGTCAGGTGCAATCTCCAATCCCGGTGACGGCCACGCCTGTTGCCGATACGAAGCAGAAGGTGAAGCTGGAGGCGCGCAAGGTCAGCGTCTTCTACGGCGCGAAGCAGGCGCTGTTCGACGTCAGCATCGACGTCATGGACAAGGCCGTGACGGCTTTCATCGGTCCGTCGGGTTGCGGCAAGTCCACATTCCTGCGCTGCATCAATCGCATGAACGACACGATTCCGATCTGCCGCGTCACGGGTGATCTGAAGCTCGAGGGGCAGGATATCCATGATCCCTCTCTCGATGTCGTAGAGCTCAGGGCCCGGGTCGGCATGGTCTTCCAGAAGCCCAATCCCTTCCCGAAATCGATCTATGAGAATGTCGCCTACGGTCCGCGCATCCATGGTCTGACCCGCAACCGCCAGGAGCTGGACGAGGTTGTGCAGACGTGCCTGGAGAAGGCCGGGCTGTTCAAGGAGGTCAAGGATCGTCTTCAAGAGCCGGGGACCGGGCTGTCCGGCGGCCAGCAGCAGCGCCTGTGCATCGGTCGTGCCATCGCGACCAGCCCCGAGGTTCTCCTGATGGACGAGCCCTGTTCGGCGCTCGATCCGA
>JAGRKR010000376.1 GCA_020442225.1 Hyphomicrobiaceae bacterium
CTCGTCGCGCCCATCTACATCGTGCTTTCGCTGGCGACGGGCGCCGTGCTGCTCAACCTGCTGCTCGAGCTGTTCCTTGTCGAGACGCGCTGGTCGCCGCTGTTGACCACGCTGCTGCTTGTCGTGGCGCTGGTCATGAAGCTCGCCTATTGGCGCGCCGTCGATGGCGAGGCGAGAACCTATACCGCTGGTGCCGCGACGGGGCTCGGCGACCTCGGCACGATCCGCACGCTGGAGCCGCCGCATACGCTGCCCAATTTCGTGATGCGCGAGATGGGCTACGAGATCGGACGCAAGCACGCCACCCGCCTGCGCATCGTGGCCATCGTGCTCGGCTTCGTCGTGCCGGCGCTGCTGACGCTCGTGACGCTGTCGTCGAACCCACTGATCGGAGTTGCCGCCGCCATTCCCGCAGCGGTCTCCGCCGCCGTCGGCGTCCTCGTCGAGCGGTGGTTGTTCTTCGCCGAGGCCGAGCACGTGGTGATGCTCTTCTACGGCCGCGAGCGCGCCTGAGGGCGGAGCATGCAGACACCCGACCTGCCCCGCGTCGAGACGGCGATCGTCGCGCTCACCAACGCATTCCGCGCCGAGCAGGGGCTGGCCAAGGTGGCGCCGAGCCCGGTTCTTGCCGCCGTCGCGCGCGCCTTTGCGGACTATCTCGCGCGGACGGGACGCTTCTCGCACACGGCGGACGGACGTGACCCCGGCACGAGAGCCAGAGCAGCCGGATACGCGTTCTGCCAGATCGGCGAGAACCTCGCCTCCCACCTCGACAGTCGCGGCTTCCGGACCCGCCAGCTCGCGGAAAAGGCGATCGAGAGCTGGAAGGCCTCGCCCGGGCACCGCAAGACCATGCTGCTGCCCCACGTGACGGAGATCGGCGTGGCGGTGGCGCGCGCGCCCGACAAACACCCGAAGTACATTTCCGTGCAGGTGTTCGGCCGCCCGGAGCGCCTCAAGATCGCCTACACCGTGCGCAACGAGACGGATGTCACGGTCACCTACAGCGACGGCAGCGAAGACTTCACCGCGGAGCCCTCCGTCATCGCCTCGCACGAGCAGTGTCTGCCGACGACGCTGACCTTCACCCGCACGACCGCCACGGGCCGCTTCAAGGCGCGCAACGGCGACGTTTTCGTCGTGCGCGGCAAGCCCGGCGCCATCACCGTCGAGCGCACGCAGGCGCCGCCGACGCCTCACGCCAGGTAGGACAGCATGCGCTGGCGCGCGTCCGGCAGCACCATCTCACGCGGGCGCAGGATGCGCGCCTCGAGGAAATAGCCCGTCAGCGCGAACCCGGCCCGCACGTCCTCGCGGCTCGCCGTGCGAATGCCGGCGGGCGCGAGAAATCCCGGCAACGCCAGGAGCCGCTCGGCATAGGGCGCACCCGCCTCGCGGGAGACCGCCCGACCCGTGCGCGGCGAGACATAGACCAGGTCATCGCTGCCGCCGGTCGCCGCGCACGTCGTAAGGTCGAGACCGAAGCCCAGCTCTTCGAGCAAGGCCAGCTCCCAGCGCACCAGGAGTGCCGGCCACACGTCGCGATCGCCCATGAAACCGAGCACGAACAGCGTCACCTCGAACAGGCTCGGGTGCGGATCGCGCTCGGCCAGCAGCCGCGCCAGGGAGGCCATCGAGCCGAGCGCCGCCAGAGCCGGTGGATCGTCGAGAAGCTTCGCCGCATGTGGCTCCAGCAGCTCGAGCGTCAGGTGGCCGAGGTTGTCGGCGAGGCGCGCTTTCCTCGTCGCGGAGACGTGATTGCCGGTTTGCAGCAGCGGCCGCAGCCGGCGCGAGCGCCCACCGTGGACGAGGCCGAGATGCCTGCCATGCGCGCGGGTGAAAAGCTCGGCGACGGCCGCGGTCTCGCCGTGCGGGCGGACCGACAGGACGACGGCCTCGTCCGACCATTCCATCGCCGCCGCCTAGCGCCGAAGGCTCGCGCCGCAGCGCGGGCCGGCAATTTCGGTCGCGCGCTCGGGCACGGCTAGCCTCCGTCTTTGGGGAGCTCGAGACCCATCTCGCGGTAGCGTTCGGGGTCATCGCCCCAGCGCTCGCGCACCTTGACGAACAGGAAGAGGTGCACGTCGACCTCGATCAGCTCGGCGATCTCCTTGCGGGCCGCCATCGAAATCTCCTTGATCATGCGGCCGCCCTTGCCCAGCACGATCTGCTTCTGGCTGTCCCGCTCGACATAGATCGTCTGCTCGATGCGCACCGCGCCGCCCTTGAGCTCCTTCCAGAGCGCAGTCTCCACGGTGGCGGCATAGGGAAGCTCGTCATGCAATCGCAGCAGCAGCTTCTCGCGCGTGATCTCCGCCGCGAGACTGCGCATGGGCGCATCGGAAATCTCATCCTCGGGATAGTGCCACTCGCCGAGCGGCATGAGGCCGGCCAGATGCCGGGTCAGATCGGCAATGCCGTCGCCGGTCAACGCCGAGATCATGAAGGTCGCCTCGAAGGCGAGCTTGTCCGTGATCTCGGCCGCCAGCGCCAGCAGGCGGTCCTTGCGCACGCGATCGATCTTGTTGAGCACCAGCAGCCGTCGCCCGCGCATGGTCTCGAGCGTCTCGAGAATCGGGCGGACGTCGTCGGTGAGGCCGCGCAGGGCATCGACGAGCACCACTACCACGTCGGCATCGCCGGCCCGGCTCCAGGCGGCGTCCACCATCGCGCGGTCGAGGCGGCGCTTCGGCTTGAAGATGCCGGGCGTATCCACCAGCACGATCTGGCTCGCACCGGAGATGACGATGCCGCGGATCGGCGCGCGCGTCGTCTGCGCCTTGTGCGTGACGATCGCCACCTTGCTGCCGACGAGAGCGTTGACGAGCGTCGACTTGCCGGCATTCGGCGCGCCG
>JAGRKR010000377.1 GCA_020442225.1 Hyphomicrobiaceae bacterium
TGGTGCCGGTTCCGGGCGAGCACAACGCCGCCAATGCGATCGCCGCCATCGCCGTCGCCAGCGAGGCCGGCGTCGAGGACCGCAGGATCGTCGAGGCGATCGCCGCGTTCTCGGGCGTCAAGCGACGCTTCACGCTCACCGGGACGTGGAACGGCGTCGCCGTGTTCGACGATTATGCGCATCATCCCGTCGAGATCGCCGCCGTCCTGGCGGCGGCGCGCCGCTCGGCCAAGGGGCGCGTCATCGCCGTTGTGCAGCCGCACCGCTACTCGCGCGTCCACGATCTCTTCCAGGATTTCTCCCAGTGCTTTGCCGATGCCGATGCCGTGCTCGTGGCTCCGATCTATTCGGCGGGCGAGGCCCCGATCGAGGGGATCGATCACGTGACGCTGGCGGAGGGCATACGCCGCAGCGGGCACCCCCGGGCCGTGGCCATCGACCACGAGCATGACCTCGCGCCCGTCCTGCGCGATCTCGCGCGCCCCGGCGACTACGTCGTGGTCATGGGCGCGGGCACGAACACCGATTGGGCCTACGCGCTGCCGGATCAGTTGGCCGAGGTTCCGCTCCGGACCGGGAGTGCGATGTGACCTTCGCGGACCTAACGGCCGAGCTGAGAGCCGGCATGCCGGAGCTGCGCGGCCGTTTGCAGTCCAACGTCTCGCTCGCGGACATCACCTGGTTCCGGATCGGCGGTCCGGCGCAGGTGCTGTTCACGCCGGCCGACGAGGCCGATCTCGCCTATTTCCTGGCCCATTGCCCCGAAGAGCTGCCCGTCACCGTCATCGGGCTGGGCTCCAACCTGCTCGTGCGCGACGGCGGCCTGCGGGGTGTGGTCATCCGCCTGGGGCGTGGTTTCGGGGCCGTCTCGGCCGAGCCGGGCCATCGCGTGCGCGCCGGGGCGGCTGTTCCCGATGTGCGCGTGGCCCGAGCCGCCGCCGAGGCGGGCATCGGCGGTCTCGCCTTCTATCGCGGCATCCCCGGCTCGATCGGCGGCGCCTTGCGCATGAACGCGGGGGCCCATGGCCGCGAGACCAGGGATGTGCTGGTCTCGGCGCGCGCCGTCGATCGCCACGGCCAGATCCATGAGCTGGCGCTGGCGGACATGGGCATGAGCTATCGCCACAGCGGCGTGCCGGCGGACTGGATCTTCACGTCGGCGCTGTTCCAGGGCGAGGCCGGCGACCCGCAAGCGATCGAGCGGGAGATGGAGGAGGTGGCGCGCTACCGCGAGGCCAACCAGCCCGTGAGGGAGCGCACCGGCGGCTCGACCTTCAAGAACCCGCCGGGCGAAAGCGCCTGGCGCTTGATCGACAAGGCGGGCTGCCGGGGATTGACGGTCGGCGGCGCCAAGGTTTCGGAGTTGCACTGCAACTTCCTGATCAACGGCGGCAGTGCCAGCGGCGAGGATGTGGAGCGCCTCGGCGAGACCGTGCGCAAGCGCGTCGAGGCGACGAGCGGCATCGCGCTGCAGTGGGAGATCATCCGGCTGGGCGAGCCACGCGAGGGGCACGCCGTCGGGCCCGCCCTGGCTCTCGACGCGGACGAGGGGTGAGCGAACCCGCCACGCCGGGCGGCCATCGAAAGGAGCGGTGCGCGTCGGCAAGGTCCGCCGTCGCCGCCGGAAGTTCAGTCATCGCAGCCACGCGAGCGAGGAACCCATGACGAGAAGCTTCGAGCATGTCGCCGTTCTGATGGGCGGCTGGTCGGCCGAGCGCGAGGTGAGCCTCAACTCGGGCCGGGCCTGCGCGGATGCCCTGGAGCGTCGGGGCTATCGGGTGAGCCGTGTCGACGTGGGCCGGGACGTGGCGGTGCGGCTGGCGGAGCTCAAACCCGACGCCTGCTTCAATGCCCTGCACGGCAGGTTCGGAGAGGATGGCACCGTCCAGGGTCTGCTTGAGGTGATGGGGCTGCCCTATACGCATTCCGGGGTGCTGTCATCGGCTCTCGCGATGCACAAGGAACGCGCCAAGGCAGTCATGCACGCGGCCGGTGTGCCGGTCGCCGAAAGCGTGGTGGCCAAGCGGCGGGAGGTGGCGGAGCGCCATCTGCTGGAGCCGCCCTACGTCGCCAAGCCGGTCTCGGAGGGCTCGAGCGTCGGCGTTCATATCGTGCCGCGGGGGAGCAACCGCCCGCCCATGGCGCTGCTCTCGGAAGGTCTCGAATCGGATGACATCATGGTCGAGCGCTTCGTGGCGGGGCGCGAGCTGACGTGTGCAGTTATAGATGAAAATCCGACAGATATCATAGAAATCCTCCCGGCCGAGGGGCTGGACTTCTACGACTATCAGGCGAAGTACGCGCCGGGAGGCTCCCGGCACCTGCTTCCGGCCAGTCTTTCACCGAATATTTACGATTTGGTACGGAAATTAACGTTAGCGGCCCACAAGGCACTCGGGTGCCGTGGGGTCTCGCGTGCAGATTTTCGCTTCGACGATACGCAGGGCGGCACGGGCGAGCTCGTGTGCCTCGAGGTCAATACCCAGCCCGGCATGACGGGGACGTCCCTGGTGCCCGAGCTGGCGGCTCATCAAGGCATGAGCTTCGACGAGCTGGTGAAATGGATCGTGGAGGACGCATCTTGCGACAGATAGGGCAGCAGACACGCCTTGGAGTGCGCGCGCAGGCGTCGCATGCACTCCACGGCGAGCCGCTGTCCTCGTCGATCTCCGCGTCCGCCCGGCCCCGACGCTCGCCCCTGGCCGGCAATCTCGTGATCTTCGCGCTGGGCTTTCTCGGCGCCATCATGTTCTCGGTCTGGTTCAGTCACGGCACCGGCGCGCGCAAGAGCGAGCCGCTGTCGGCGACGCTCGACAAGCTCGCCGTGGCGGCAGGCTTCGCGATCTCCGAAATCACCGTGACTGGCCACAGCTACACGTCCGACCGTGTGGTCTACGCAGCACTCGGGCTCGATGCACCCAAGTCGTTGATCGGTTTCGACGCCGCCGCCGCCCGGGTCCGGATCGAGCGACTGCCATGGGTCCTGAGCGCCCAGGTCACCGAGGCCCTGCCGCGTGGCGTGCGCGTGCACATTCGCGAGCGCAAGGCGTTCGCCATCTGGCGGCACGCCGGGCGCTATGCTCTCGTCGACCGGTCGGGGCGCGTGCTCGGCGACATCGCCTCTCCCGACGGCACGGGGCTACCGCAGATCGCCGGCGACGGCGCCGCCGAGGCCGCGGACCGATTGTTCACGGCGCTCGCAGCCTTCGCCGACGTCTCCGGCCGCATCGCCTCCGCGGAGCGCGTCGGCCGGCGTCGCTGGACGCTGCATCTCGAAGGCGGGCTGACCGTGCATCTGCCACAGGGCGATCTCCACGGCGGTCTCACGCGCTTCAGGTCGCTTGCCGGCCGCCTCGATCTGTCCGGCGGCAGGTATGCGGAAATCGACCTGCGCTCGCCAGCCCGTCTCACGCTTCGCTCGCGCTCGCTCGCCCCCGCCGACGCCGCGGCGCGGCGCACGGGCTCGCGTGTTCCCGGCGCCACGGCGCCGCGCGGACAGGCGCGGGCGGAAAGACGCACTTGATGCATGTAAGGAGTAGCAAGGTGCTCAGATTCAGCAAGAAGAGATCAGGGCGTCATGACGTCGTGACGCTGCTCGATATCGGCACATCGAAGATCTGCTGCATGATCGTGGCGCTCGAAGGCGACATCCGCGACTGGCGTCCCGGCCAGCCGCTGCCGGCGCGCCTGCTCGGTCTTGGGCATCAGCGCTCGCGCGGCATCCGCGCAGGCGTGGTCGACAAGATCGAGGAGGTCGAGGACGCGCTCTGCAACGCCGTCGGGCAGGCCGAGCGCATGGCCGGCATCACCGTCGACGACGTCGTCATCTCCGTGTCCTGCGGACGCCTCAAGAGCCGCAACTTCGCTGCGAGCGTGCGTCTCGGCGGCGCCACCGTCACGCGTTCGGACCTCGATCGGGTCGTCGCCGGAGCACAGCGGCACTGCCAGAACGAGGGGCGCTCCCTCGTGCATCTCGGCTGCATCGGCATGCGACTCGACGGTGTCGGGCCGGTGGCCGATCCGACGGGCATGGCGGGACGCGTGCTCTCCGCCGACATGCACGCCGTGACGGCCGACGATACGCCGCTCGGCAACCTCCTGATGGCCGTCGAGCGCGCCCACCTCAACGTCGTCGGCTTCGTCGCCTCGCCGCTGGCGAGCGGCCTCGCCGCGACCACGCTGGAAGAGCGGCGCGTCGGCGTGCTGTGCCTCGACATGGGCGGCGGCGTCACCACGCTCTCGGTATTTGCCGACGGGCACTTCCTGTTCACCGACGCCATCGCCGTCGGCGGCTCGCACATGACCTTCGACATCGCCCGGGCGCTCTCGACGCCGGTTGCCGAAGCTGAGCGAATCAAAACGCTTTATGGCAATGTCGTCGGAGCGGCATCCGATGAGACGGAGTATTTCTCCTACCCTGCGGTGGGTGACGAGGAGACAAGCCTGTGCCAGAGCTCGAGGGCTCGCCTCAGGGAGATCGTGCAGGCGCGGGCGGATCTGTTGTTCGGCCTGGTGGAGCAGCGGCTCGAGGAGAGCGGCCTCGCCGGCTATGCGGGGCAGCGCGTCGTGCTGACCGGTGGCGGCTCGCAACTGGCGGGTGTGGGCGCCTATGCGGCCGATCGGCTGGGCAAGGCGGTGCGCGTCGGCCGGCCGGCGGCCGTTGCTCGGATGCCCGAGAGCCTTTCGGCTCCGGCTTTCTCGACCGTCGTCGGGCTCCTGCACGCGGTCTGCGATCCTTCGATCGAGGTTCGCGCCTACCAGGAGCCGGAGACTCTGGCGACGGGTACGGGCTCATTGCAACGCGTGGGGCAATGGATCCGCGGGTTCTGACGGCGGCGCCATGCGCCATGTGTGAGTGTGTTTCGGGGAGGGCGTGCGTAACGATTGCACAGAGCGTCGACCATGTCGGCGACCTAGAGGGACGGATAGCGAGGCCGAGATGAGCATCAAGCTGCAACTTCCGAAGCTCACCGAGCTCAAGCCTCGGGTGACCGTGATCGGGGTCGGCGGGGCCGGGGGCAACGCCGTCAACAACATGATCGCATCGGGTCTCGAGGGCGTCGAGTTCGTCGTCGCCAATACCGACGCCCAGGCGCTGCTCACCTCGAGCGCCGAGCATCGCATTCAGCTCGGCGTCAACGTCACGGAGGGGCTGGGTGCCGGCTCCCGACCGGAAATCGGCGAGGCCGCCGCCGAGGAGGCGCTCGACGACATCCGGGCACAGCTCTCCGGATCGCACATGGTCTTCATCGCGGCTGGCATGGGCGGCGGCACCGGCACCGGCGCATGCTCCGTCATCGCGCGGGCGGCGCGCGATCTCGGCATCCTCGTGGTGGCGGTGGTCACGAAGCCGTTCCAGTTCGAGGGCGCTCGCCGCATGCGGGTCGCCGAGGCCGGCGTGGCGGAGCTCAAGAAGCACGTCGACACGCTCATCGTCATCCCGAACCAGAATCTGTTCCGGATCGCGAACGACAAGACGACCTTCGCCGAGGCCTTCGTCCTGGCCGATCAGGTGCTCTACTCCGGCATCGCCTGCATCGTCGACCTGATCGTCAAGGAGGGCCTGATCAACCTCGACTTCGC
>JAGRKR010000378.1:0-2681 GCA_020442225.1 Hyphomicrobiaceae bacterium
ATGGCCGCCGTCTCCAGTTGTGCCGGCATCGTGCTCCTCGCTCGAGTGGACGCACCATATAAAGATATCTTTATGTGTCAAGCGCGCAGATGCCCGCGCAGGGTTAACGGGACCGCAATCCCCAGCGGATATGGTCTGCCCACGACACACCGACGCCGGGGACCAGCAGAGATGAACCGTACGGGATTCGACAGGATCGAGCCGGCCGAGCCGGCGCAGGCATTCCCCATCAGGCTGTCGCAGCGATGGAGCCCCACGTCGACACTCGTTATGGCAGCCCTGACCGTGCCGCTGGCGCTCGGCTGTCTCTTCGTACCGCTCTATCTCGCGATTGCAGGCGCCTTCCAGGCTGAGCCCCTGTCCCGGCTGACCAGCGACCCCGTCTATAGCCTCACCCTGGTCACTGCGCTGGCGCTGGCAACCTATCTGGCCGTCATGGCCCTCAGCTCGCTGTTCGGCCGCGTCGGGCGCTCGCGCATTCTGGAGATCCGCGCGGGCCACATCGAGGTGCAGGACCGCAGCCTGTTCGGCCAACGCTCCTGGCAGTCGCCTGTCGCGAGCTTCACCGGGATTGCCCACCATATGCGGGCGACGCTGTCCGGCACGCGCCACGAGATCGTCCTCGTCAGCCCCGATCCGAACCGCTCCCTCCTGCTGTTCGCGGGTGAGCGCGTGAGCCAGGACACCATGCAGCGTTACGCCCGTCTACTCGATCTGCCGGTGGTTCCGGCCAAGACCCTCTACCCGGCCTTCCGTCCGTGGGGCCGCATGCGCAGCCTGGGCGCGCTCGCGACACGCTCCTGAGCGGCATGTCAGGACCCCGCCTTCGCCCGCCGCGCGAACTCGGCCCGCGCCCTCGCGAAATCCTCGGACACCCAGTTGACCAGTTGCAGGTCGCTTTCGACGGCGCTGAGGGCCAGATCCTGGCTGTGAGCCGCAACCTCGATCGAGCGCTTCACCATGCGCGTCGCCACCTGCGGCCGCGCCGCCAGATGCTCCGCCATGGCCAACCCCCGCGCGAGTGCGCCGCCGTCCTCGGTCACCTCGTCGAGGAACCCATGCCCGAGCGCCGCGCTGGCCGTCCACGTCTCGCCGAGCAACAGCAGCCGGCGCGTCGGCTGCAGCCCGACGAGACGCAGGATGCGCGGCACCGAATGCCAGGCCATGTTGAGGCCGATGCCGACCTCGGGCGTGGCGAACCGCGCTGACCGCCCGGCCACCCTGAAGTCGCAGAAGGCGGCCAACGCCACACCACCGCCGAAACACGCCCCCTCGATCGCGGCGATCGTCACAGGCTCGATCGCGGTCCAGGCCCGGGCGAGGCGCGGACCATGGGCGGCCACCTCCCGCCGCTCGGGAATGCTCATCCGCTCCAGCCGCTGCCACGTCTCGTCCTTGAGATCCATGCCGCCGCTGAAGACACGCTCCGCCCCCACGAGCACCACGGCCGCAACGTCGCTGGCCCGCTCGAAACGCCGCGCGATCGCGCACAGGTCGTCCATGACGGCGAACGACAGCGCGTTGGCGCTGCCCTTGCGGTCGAAGCGCACGATGGCAATGGCACCGTGCTGCTCGACCGTCACGCTCCCCGAGCCAAGCCCCTCGCTCATGGGCCGATCTCGCGCGGCGGCACCTTCGGTGCTGCGCGTGGATCACGCGGCCGCCACGTCCCGCGATCGACGGCTCCAAGAAAGCGCTCGACCATCAGATTGAAGAGGTCCGGCTCCTCGTGATTGATGACGTGGCCAGAGCCGGGCAGCACCATGAGTTGCGCCGTCGGCATCAGCCGCTTCATGAACAGGTTTACGTCGAGGCAGGGCTCGTCCTCGTCGCCGATCATGAGCAGAACCGGCGCCGTGACGGCCTTGAGCTTGTCCTCGAGATCGTAGAGCGAGGGGCGCCCACCCTGGATGCGGCGCATGGTCTTGGCCGAGGCCTGGGCGTCGTGCTCGGCCATGTGATCGACGGAGATCCGCCAGCCGATCGGATCCTTCCCGAGCAGTTGGACCCGCGTCGGGCCACGCCCCGCCCCCTCCGCGTCGATCCGCCCGGCCGAGGCCATGCGCTGGGCGTTGGCCAGCGTCTCCTTGAGATAAGCTTCGCGATGCACGCGGGAGGCCCCCGCTCCAGCTCCTGCCGCGACAGCCGCGATGATCCGGTTGGGATAGTGGATCGCCAGCTGCAGCGCGGTGTATCCGCCCATGCTGAGGCCGACCACGTGAGCCTTGGCGATGTTCAGGTGATCGAGCACCGCGATGGCGTCGCGATTGGCGATGTCCTGGCCGTAGGCGGCCTCGTCCTCCGGCGCGTCCGAGCCGGGATAGCCCCGATTGGAGAAGGTGATGCAGCGCCAGCCGCGCGACAGATGTCGCATCTGGTTCTGCCAGCTCCTGTGATCACCCGCGAACTCGTGCAGAAACAGGATCGGCACACCGCTCCCGGCTTCTTCAAAATGGAGGCGGACCCCTTCCGATACGGCATGCGGCATGACACGACCTTTCCCGGGCTCGAGATTTCACTTGCGTATGCGAGCAATGATGCCCGCTCGCGGCGACCGGCGCCAGACCACTTGGCGTGCGGAAAGGGCGCGCAGGCCATACGATTGCCCGATTGGCACTGCATCACCTGTGCAACGGCCGCCGACCGATAGCTGGCCTCGCGCCGAGAGCATTTGACGATCC
>JAGRKR010000378.1:2777-4438 GCA_020442225.1 Hyphomicrobiaceae bacterium
GGCTGGACAGGCGGCGGAAACGATATCAGGTCCAGGGAGAGGGCCACATGATGATGAACACTGTGCTTGCCCGACGCTCGACCGCCACCCCGGCCAGCCGGACGCGGGGACTGCTGACGACCCTGGTGGCCATGGCCGGGCTGTTCGCGGCAACACTCGTGACGAGCCAACCGGCGCAGGCCTCTTCCGACCCGCCGGCGCAGTTCATGCGTCAGGTCGCACGTGAGATGCTCGCGGCTGCCAACACCCGCTCTGTCGATGCCCTCGCTGCCGTAATCCGCAAATACGCGGACGTGCCGACCATCGGCCTCTTCTCCCTCGGCCAGTATGCCGCCCGGCTGCCGCACAAGGATCGCCCCGCCTATTACAACGGCATGGTGCGCTTCATGGCCCGCTATGCCACCGAGCAGCAGCCGAAGTACCCGGTCGCGCGCGCGCAGATCCTCGGCCGCAGCTATCCCGATTCCAACGGGATCGCCGTCGACAGCCGTATCACGCTGCGCGATGGCTCCACGTACGACGTCCGCTGGCTCGTGGTGAAGCGGGCGAGCGGCTACAAGGTGCGCGATGCCCAGGTGATGGGCTTCTGGCTGACGCCGTTCCAGCGCAGCATGTTCCAGAGCCACATCGACGAGAAGGGCGGCAGCGTGCGCGCGCTGCTGCTGGCGCTGAGCCGCTTCTAGACCGCCTCGGCGCGGATGCCCACGGATCGCCCAGGCGACGTCCGGCTGCCTTTCGATCCTGGCGGCAAGGCGGGTGACGCGCGGATCGTCTTCATCGGCACAGTCGAGACCCCCTGGGCGACGCTTGCCGACTGTCCGCGCAATCTCAGGATCGCCCGCGAGCGCGGCCTGCCCGCCCGCCTCCATCTCGCCCCGCCCTACCGGCCGGGCTTGCTGGGGCTCGAGGCGGTCAGCCACGTCCTCGTGCTCTATTGGATGCACCACGCGCGTCGCGACCTGATCCGCCAGCAGCCCCGCCACGTCGACTCGTCGCGCGGCATCTTCTCTCTGCGCTCTCCCAACCGGCCGAACCCGATCTCAGTGGCAGTCGCCCGCATCCTCGGCATCGACGCCGACGCCGGCATCGTCGAGATCGACGCGATCGATTGCCTCGACGGCACGCCGCTCGTCGACCTCAAGCCGTACTATGCCAGCACCGACTCCGTGCCTGATGCGACGGCGTCCTGAACCCGTTTGCGCCGCCGCCACCGCCGCGCGCCTCTAGCGCTTGCCGGCGTTGCTCGACGAGCGCCAGCTCGGATTGAACAGCGGGATCGAGCCGCCGATGAACGCCCGGGCGTCGTAGTACTTCAGCTCCGCCTCGAAGCCGACCTCCGGGGCCTTGGATGGCCACAGCCGGTCGAGAACACCCCATTCGTTGTCCTCCGCCACCTCGAGCATCAGTTTGAAGCGATAGCGGCCGAGCTCGCGGATCACCTGCATGACCTTCTCGTCGCCCTGCGTATAGAAAAGAACCGTCTCGGAGCGGCTCGTCCGGCCGGCGAGTGCGATCGGGGCGAACGGCTTGAGGGCGCCGCTGCGCTTGCGCTCGGGGCTCCAGCGGCCGAGGTCGGCGGCATAGAAGCGCTTGGTATTGCCGCTCTTGGTATCGGTCACGAGCAGGTACATGGCCAGGATCGTGCCGGTTCTGGCCCCCTC
>JAGRKR010000378.1:4492-5358 GCA_020442225.1 Hyphomicrobiaceae bacterium
GGCGAGGAGAAATGGATGACCGGCGGCACGAACACCCGCACGTCAGCCTTCTTCAGCGACGTCTCCCAGAGGCTGTAGGCGGAAAAGATCAACGCGATGGCCGAAACGACGGCCGCGATACGGTTGGCACTGACGCTCGCCGCACTTTCGCGCGCCACCTCGTTTGGGTCCCTGAAATCGCCGCTGCCGCGGACCTGCTGAGGTGTGCCCATGGTTCGATCCTCCCCGTCGTCCTGTCCTGGGCGCACTCTGATGACGGACTATGACGGTGATGAGGCTGACGGCCCGGAAGGAACCTCGCCCTCAGAGGGTCGGCTTGGCGAGACCCGGCTCGCTCGTCCGGCCGGCGACCTCGGCCTCCTGCTCCAGCGCCTCGGCGAGTTTCGCGCGCGCCACTTCGGCCTCGCGCTGGCGCGCCCACATGGAGGCGTAGAGACCGCCCGTGGCGACGAGCTCGGCGTGCCGCCCCTGCTCCACGATGCGCCCGCCATCGAGAACGATGATGAGGTCCGCCCCGATGATCGTTGAGAGCCGATGGGCGATGACGAGTGTCGTGCGGTCGCGCGCCACGCCTTCGAGCGCCGTCTGAATTTCGCGCTCGGTGTGACTGTCGAGGGCGCTGGTCGCCTCGTCGAGCACGAGGATCGGCGGACCTTTCAGAATGGTGCGCGCGATGGCCACGCGCTGCTTCTCGCCGCCCGACAGCTTCAGGCCGCGCTCGCCCACCATGCTCTTGTAGCCATCCGGCAGCGAGCGGATGAAGCCGTCGATCTGCGCCATGCGCGCCGCCGCGTGAACCTCTTCGTCCGAGGCCTCGGGCCGACCATAGCGAATGTTGTAGAGGATCGTGTCGTTGAACAGCACGG
>JAGRKR010000379.1:0-2918 GCA_020442225.1 Hyphomicrobiaceae bacterium
CCGCGTCGACGACGCGCTCAACGCCACGCGCGCCGCTGTCGAGGAGGGTGTCGTCGCCGGTGGTGGCGTGGCTCTCGTCAAGGCTGCGCAGGCCATCACGGTCAAGGGCGAGAACGACGACCAGGAGGCTGGCATCACCATCGTCCGTCGTGCGCTGCAGGCTCCGATCCGTCAGATCGCCGAGAACGCCGGTGTCGAAGGCTCCATCGTGGTCGGCAAGGTGCTCGAGTCCAAGTCTCCGTCGTTCGGTTACGATGCGCAGATGGACGAGTACTGCGACCTCATCGAGAAGGGCATCATCGATCCGGCCAAGGTCGTGCGCACGGCTCTGCAGGATGCGGCGTCCATCGCCGGCCTGCTGATCACGACCGAGGCGGGCGTCGCCGATGCTCCGAAGAAGGAGCAGGCCGGCGGTGGCCACCACCACCACGGCGGCGGTATGGGCGGCATGGACATGATGTAAGCCGCGTCCGGTTTCAGACAACGGAAAGGGCGGCCCTCGTGGCCGCCCTTTTGCTGTCCGGCCGCCGCCCCTGCGTGCGTCCTCGGCCCCTGCCAAATGCAAGAAGCCGCCGGGATATCCTCCGACGGCTTCCATCGTCTCGCGCGAACGTCCCAGAGGGCGCGAGACCCTCGGTCCGTGATCGAAAACGTCTACTTCTTGCAGGCGCGGGCGGTGGCGCGGCAGCTGTAGCCGAGCTCCAGCTTGCAGGCGACTTTGGCCTTGCCGACCTTGGCCTTCTTGCCCTTGGCCCAGGCCTTGATGGAGTTGCCCATCGCCATCGTGGCCATCGTGGTCGCGATGTCCTTGGTGATGCCTACGCCCTGACCGGACGCCTTCACGCACTTCGCCTGAGCGCCGACCGTGGCAACGGCGAGCGACAGAGCGGCAACGCCGGCAACCGCGAGAAACCGGTTGAAAGACCGCATTTCAATCCTCCTGTGGATAGCAAGTGGCCCTTCGTTCTCGTACCGATTCGCATCTTCGGAAAGTGTTTCTGCGAATTGGCGAGCATTCCAATTCCGGGGTGTGACCGCTTCGCCGCAGAGCCGGGCGAGCCTGACATCCGGCCACGCCGCCTCAGCCGCGCGGAGGGGGAGCGGACGGCCCGGCCGTTGGTGGGGTGGGCGGGCTATCGGCGGCCGTTGCCGGGCGTGCCGCCGTCGCCTCGGCGTCCATCCGCGCACGGGTGTGACTGCCGACCACGGGCTCTGGGGTCATGGAGTGGATGATCATGATCTTCTGCCAGATCTTGGCCGTCAGATTGGTCGTGATCTGACCGATGTCATAGGCGGCATCGAGCACGACGGAATCGCGCGACGACTGGGCATAGACCGCGGCCACCTTGGCGGTGAGCGACAGCATCTCGGAGCAGTAGTCGAGGTAGCGGGACAGCTCGAAGGGGGTCAGGCGACGCTGCGGCGAGGATGGCGTCGGCTGCGAGATGGTGACCGTGGCGCTCGGGTCCTTGGTGAGCTGGTGCATGTCGATGACGTGCACGATCGACAGCAGCTCGTGCAGATCCTGAAGCGCCTCCCGCCGCTTCACCCGCGTCTCGAGGGTGAACAGGAACAACAGCGCCGCCCCCATGAGAACGAGGATGTTCATGGAGGCCTCGATGCCCTGAAGCACGCCGAACAGGTTCTCCGCGCCGCGTTTCACCTCCACGATCGTGCCGACGTAGACGAGCAGCAGCGCGCCACCGCCGATGATGAGGCCCGTCAATGCGCGTAGCATGAGGTTCGGGCGGCCGATGCGCTCGATGCGTGCGCGGCTCTGGCGCGCGATGTCGGCGAGCTCGGCGCATACCCGCGCCAGACCGGCGCCCGGAAAGCGCTCGTCGATGCGCTTCTCGAGCACCGCCAGGGAGGCCAGGATCTTGTCGGGATCGAGCCGGCGATACATCAGTGCACCTGTCCGGGGGGGCAGGTCGATGGCGTGGTCACGGACGGCCCTCGAGCGGGTCCGGGCCAAACCTGTTCTCGCCCCTCGTACCCCTCAGGAACGCCATTTCGATGAACAGCCAGAAGCCGATCACGCCATAGATGAAGGTGGCGACGAGAACGACCATGGCGACCGCGCCGTCGCTGCCCGCGGTCGCAGGGATGAGCAGCAGGGACGCGCCGGTCACGGCGATCGCCAGGATGTAGAACGATACCAGCCACCAGATCGAGCGGTTGCGGTCCTGCAAGCGCTTGGCGGAAACGGCGAAGCCCGGCCACATGGACAGAAGGCTGAAGCCACCGATGACCATGAACAGTTTGAACTGGAGCGCCGGGGTTTCGATGTTGTGGCCGTAGACCAGCGTCGCGACAATAAAATTACCGAGCACGATCAGGTAGATGCCCGTCCAGGCGAGGATGAACAGCCAGAAGGGCTTGCGGTTGACGCGGCCGCTCAGGCCAAACAGGAACTGCATCAGCGACACGGACTTGCCTCCCTTCGAGTGGCCCGGACGGACGAATGCGGCCCGCCGCCGCGCATCTCGACCTTAGCCGATCGCTCTCGTCCGTCAACGTTTCGACGTGCCGGCAGGGCGTGGCCCCGAGCGGGCAGCTCAGTCGCGCAGCAACTCGTTGATGCTCGTCTTCGAGCGGGTCTGGGCATCGACCGTCTTGACGATTACCGCACAGTAGAGCGACGGACCCGGCGAGCCGTCCGGCAGCGGCTTGCCCGGCAGCGCGCCCGGCACCACGACGGAGAACGGCGGCACGCGACCGATGTGAACCTTGCCTGTTGTCCGGTCGATGATCTTGGTCGTGGCGGAAATGAACACGCCCATGGACAGCACCGAGCCTTCGCCGACAATGACGCCCTCGACGACCTCCGAGCGCGCGCCGACGAAGCAGTTGTCCTCGATCACCACCGGATTGGCCTGAAGCGGCTCGAGCACGCCGCCGATGCCGACGCCGCCCGA
>JAGRKR010000379.1:2957-7043 GCA_020442225.1 Hyphomicrobiaceae bacterium
CCCAGGTATCGACCATCGTGCCCGTGTCGACGTAGGCGCCGAGGTTGACGAACGAGGGCATCAGCACGACGCCCGGCGCGACGTAGGCGCCGCGGCGCGCCACGGCGCCTGGAACCGCGCGATAGCCCGCCGCGCGAAAGGCGGCGTCGTCCATGCCGGCGAACTTCGAGGGCACCTTGTCCCACCACGAGGCGCCACCCGGCGCTCCCGCAATCATGCTCATGTCATTGAGCCGGAACGACAGCAGGACCGCCTTCTTCAGCCACTGGTTGACGATCCAGTCACCGCCCGACTTCTCGGCGACGCGGGCCTTGCCGGTGTCGAGCAGCGCGATCGCCGTCTCGACGGCCTCGCGGACGGCGCCCTTCGTCGAGAAGGTGAGGGTGTCGCGCGCCTCCCAGGCGTCGTCGATGGTCTTCTGAAGGTCGGCGGTGCTCATGCGTGGAACTCCCGGAAGGGCGAAGGATGATCGGCGACACGTTTTGGCGCGGTGGGGCGGCCGGTGTCAATCGTCTCCCGCCCGGAGGGCCGCTGTTGACTGGCGGGGCGACCTGTCGGACGTTTCCCGCGGGACTGGCGGCGCTGGTGGAGAATGCGGATGGAGCGCGATAGCTCGTGGGTCGATCGGTTCGCCGGATTGGGGCGGCTCGAGCAGGCTGTGCGTGACAAGCTCGTGATGACGAGCCAGATCGTCCGCCTGCCGGCCGGCAGCGTTATCTTCGGCCCGGGCATGGCGCCCAAGGACCTGCTGCTGCTGATCGACGGCAGTGTGCGCGTGCAACAGACGTCGGAGGGTGGACGCGAGATCGTGCTCTACCGGGTCTCGGCGGGGGAGAGCTGCGTCCTGACCACCGCCTGCCTGCTCGCCTACGAGGGCTATCTCGCCGAGGGCGTCGCGGAGACGGATATCGAGGCGGTCGCCATCCCGCGCGCCACCTTCGACACGCTCGTCGCCCAGTCGCCGGAGTTTCGCCGCTTCGTCTTCACGGCCTTCAGCGAGCGGATCACGGACCTCTTCCGTCTGATCGACGAGGTCGCATTCAAGAAGATCGACATCCGGCTGGCGCATCGCCTGTTGACGCTCGCCGACGCCGACGGTCGGCTCGGCGTCACGCATCAGGAGCTGGCGAACGAACTCGGCACGACACGGGAGGTGGTGAGCCGGCAGCTCCTCGAATTTCAGCGGCGCGGCTGGATCAAGCTCGCGCGCGGCCAGATCGAGGTCCTGGACGCCGCGCCGCTCGAGCAGCTCGCGGAGGTCTCTGTACCATAAGTCACATACGCTTGCCGGGGGCAGCGCTAGAAGGGAGCGTGCCACCTTTTGAGGAGAACCTGCGATGCAAGCGAATGTCGGCGGCGTGGACCGGATCCTGCGGATCGTTGTCGGTCTTGCACTCATCAGCCTCGTCTTCATCGGGCCGAAGACGATGTGGGGACTTGTCGGCATCGTGCCGCTGGTGACCGGTCTCTTCCGCTTCTGCCCGGCCTACGGATTGTTCGGCCTGAACACCTGTGGACGCGGCTGACGCGCTTCAGACGCTTGCCGGAGCGGCGCGAGACCCCATTTCGTCACTGAGCGCCGGCAAGCCGATCGGTCAGGCGATCGTCGAGCAGACTCGGCCTGGGCGGCATTCGCCCAGGGATGGCCGCTCCTTGTCGCGCCGCCCGCATCCCGTGAGAGGGCCGGCGCGTCGAGCACCGGGGGCATCTTCGAGGGAGCGACAGCGGAGCCCGGAGGTAAGAGACATGGCTGAACAGAGCTATCCCGTCGACATGGCGCGCAAGCCGGAGGTCAAGGCGTACTTCGATCCAGTCAGCAACACCATCAGCTACATCGTGCGCGATCCCGGCTCGACGGCGTGCGCCATCATCGACCCGGTTCTCGACATCGACTACGCCGCCGGCCGCCTCGCCACCCAGTCCGCCGACGCCATGATCGACGCCGTGCGCCAGGACGGTCTCTCGCTCGAGTGGATCATCGAGACGCACGCCCACGCAGATCATCTGTCCGCCGCGCCCTACATCCAGGAGAAGCTCGGCGGCAAGATCGGCATCGGCGAGCAGATCCGCGTCGTTCAGGACACCTTCGGCAAGATCTTCAACGAGGGCACCGCCTTCCAGCGCGACGGCAGCCAGTTCGACCGGCTGTTCGAGGACGGCGACCGCTATCGCATCGGCTCGCTCGAGGCGTTCGTCATGGCCACGCCCGGCCACACCCCTGCCTGCATGACCCACGTGATCGGCGATGCCGCCTTCGTCGGCGACACACTCTTCATGCCGGACGGCGGCACGGCGCGCGCCGATTTTCCGGGCGGCGATGCGCGCCAGCTCTTCCGCTCCATCAAGAAGGTGCTGTCGCTGCCACCGGAGATGCGGCTCTTCATGTGCCACGACTACGCGCCGGGCGGCCGTGAGATCAAATGGGAGACCACGGTGGCCGAGGAACGCGCGAACAACATCCACGTGCGCGACGGCATCGACGAGGATGAGTTCGTGAGGATGCGCACCGCGCGGGACAAGACGCTCGGCATGCCCAAGCTGATCATCCCGTCGATCCAGGTGAACATCAAGGCGGGCCAGCTCCCCGAGCCCGACGCCAGCGGGAAGAGGTTCTTCAAGGTGCCCATCAACCAGCTCTGACGCCGCGCCCCCGCGGCGCGCCAGCTCCATCGTCGCAATACCATCGTCAACAACGGAGGAACTCATGCTTTCCCCGAACGCCCGCGCTTGGTCGCCTTACATGGCCGGCGTCATCATCGGACTCTTGCAGATCCCGACCTTTCTCCTGCTCAACACGGCGCTCGGCGCTTCGTCGTCGTTCGTCACGGTGGCCGGCCACATCGCGACCGTGTTCGATGCCGGCGCCGCCGACATCAAGTACTTCGCCAAGCATCTGTGGGGCGCCAAGAACTGGTGGCAGGTGGCCATCGTCGTCGGCATCGCGCTCGGCGCCTTCCTCTCGATGCGGCTCTCGGGCGCCCGCAGGCAGACGATCTCCCCGGTATGGGCGCGCGCCATGGGTGTGCACTCGCTGGGCGTCCGGGCGCCGATCGCCTTCGTCGCGGGGTTCGTGATGCTGCTCGGCGCGCGCATTGCCGGGGGCTGCACCTCCGGTCACGGCATCTCTGGCATGGCCCAGCTTTCGATCGGCTCGACCGTCGCCGTGGCCGCCATGTTCGCCGGCGGCATCCTCGTGGCCCTGCTCTACAAGCGCGTCTGACACGCGATCTCAAGGGAGACTGACAATGTCCGTTCTTTCCGCAATTCTCATCGGCCTCGCGAGTGGCATCGTGTTCGGCTTCGCGCTCGAGAAGTCGCGCGTGTTCGAGCCCGGCATCATCGTTGGCCAGCTCCAGCTCAGGAACTTCGTGATGCTGAAGATCTTCCTGACGGCGGTCATCACGGGGCTCGTCGTGCTGGCGGTGCTCAACGGCGTCTTCGGCGTCAAGCTGCACCTGAAACCGCTCGTCTGGCAGGCCGACATCATCGGCGGTCTGCTGCTCGGCGTCGGCATCGCACTGGCCGGCGCCTGTCCGGGCACCTCCATGGCGCAGATCGGCGCCGGCTATCGCGATGCCTGGTTCGTCGTGCTCGGCGGCATCGCGGGTGCGCTGTTCTACGGCTACAACGACAAGGCCATCACCGGATATTTCGCCGAGAAGGGCAGCAAGCTCGGCGTCGACCAGATGGTGGGTCTGCCGTTCTGGCTGGTGGCCCTGCTGCTCGCGGTCGTACTGGTCGGCGTTCTCGTCGCGATCGAGCGGATGCAGGCGTGGACGGATGAGGTCGGCCAGGACCACGACGGCCTTCGCGCCGACCATGACGGCTCCGAGCGCCAGAGGCCGGCAGCTGGTTTCGCCCGCTGAGGCGATCTGCGGGGTGTGATCAGACGGCGATGCGGCGAAAGCGCAGGTACGTGCAGGTGCGCCCTGCCGCCAGCGCTTTCGCCTCGTAGCGTGTGGCGATGGCGTCGGGCGGACGCTGGCGCCAGTCCGCCGGCCCGCGCGCCGTCCAGACGAGGCCGGGTGTCGCCGCAACGGCGAGCAGTGTCGAGCGGGCGTAGGCTCCGATGTCGGTGGCGACCCG
>JAGRKR010000380.1:0-3896 GCA_020442225.1 Hyphomicrobiaceae bacterium
GTCGACGGCACCGGGCGCATCCAGACCGTCTCGCGCGCCGCCAGCCCGCGCTACTACGACGTCATAAAAGCCTTCGGCGAGCGTACCGGCGTGCCCGTGATCCTCAACACGAGCTTCAACCGCCAGGAGCCCATCGTCACCCGCCCGGAAGAGGCCATCTCCTGCTTTCTGAGAACCGACATGGACGTGCTGGTGCTCGGCAACCGGTACATCACCGACCGCAACCCCAAGGCCATCGAGCGGGCCTTCGCGCGCTTCGCCGTGCTCGAGCGCGAGGTCGAAGCGCTGAGCGCCGCGACGTTCCTGCCGAAGCTGCCGCCCAAGCGCGTCGGCGGCTGAAGCGAGGCGGGCGAGCACCGGCCGCCACGCCGGCCGCGGACAGTTCAGGTATAGCATCGGGTGGGCAAGAGCGACGGCCCCGCACTGAACCGCGTCGGCCTCGCCGCCCATTGCCGCGTGCGGCTCAGACCGGACCGTGTTGTGCAAGGAACGGCAGGACGTGCGCGTGAAAGGCCTCCGGCGCCTCGGCGCAGAGCATGTGCGACACGCCCGGCATCACGATCAGCTCCGAGCCCGGAATAGCGGCGTGGATCGCCTGCGAGGCGGCGACCGGCGTCGCAGGATCGAGCTCGCCGACGATGACGCGCGTCGGCAAGCGGATCGCGCCGAGGCGATCGGTAACATCGAGCTTGCAGATCGCACTGCACCAGCCGAGGAAGCCATCGAGCGGCGTCGCAGCGATCATGGCGGAAAGCCGCGCGACGAGGGCCGGACGCGTCTTCAAGGCCTCGGGCGCGACCCAGCGCTGCATGGAGGCCTCCACCTGGCTCTTCATGCCACCGTTGCGCGCATTGGCCATACGCTCGTCCCAGATCTGCTGGGCCTCCGCCGGAATGCGGCTCGACGTCGAGACGAGGGTCAGGCTGTGGAAGCGATCGGCGTGCAGGAGGCCGAGATACTGGCCGATCATGCCGCCCATGGAAAGACCGAGGAAGCGCGCCTTCGTCATGCCAACATGATCCATGAGCGCCACCACGTCCTGGGCCAGCATCTCGAACGTGTAGGGGCCGGCCGGCGCCTCGCTGGCGCCATGGCCGCGCGCATCGAGCCGGAGCACGCGGTAGTTCGGCGCGAGCGCGGCGGTCAGTTCGTCCCAGATGCTGAGATTGGTGGCGAGCGGGTGGTGCAGGACGACGGCGGGGCCGTCCGCCTTGCCGGCGAGTTCATAGGTGATGGAGATACCGTTGACCTGGGCCTTCATGGTGGCGTGCCTCCCGCGCTCGCAGCGTTCTCAAGATCGCGGGATGATCGCCCGGATCGACGCCCGCGACAATCCCTGCCAGCATCATCGCTGCGCAGCGCCGCGCCGCGCATAGCCGTCGAGCAGCAGCCGGTAGATCTCCCGCGCCGTGCGCTCGTAGCCGGCGGACGTCAGCGTGGCGTGGTCGCGCCGCGCCAACGGCTCCTTGGCATGGACCCAGGCCTGGATGCCGCACGCCCCGCCCATCCATCGGCTCCAATCCCAGTACATGGCCCCTGTCTCGTGCGCCACGGTGGCCAGCGCCCGATTGAGCGGGGCGTGCCGCACCGGCTCGTGCCAGCGCGCGAGGCGCGGGTCGGCGGCCTTCAGGAGCGCCTGATAGCCCGCGCGCTCGGCAGCCGATAGCGGCTGACAGGCGGTTGCCGGCGCGTCTCGCACGTGGCTTCCGGCATGCGCCGGCAGCTTCGCCACGTTTGCCGGCCCGATCACCAGCACCGACGCCTGCGGGGCGAGCGACCTGAGGCGCCCGACGGCGGCCTTCAACGACGCGGCGTAGGCGGCGACGTCGAGGCGATCGTCGAGGCTCGCTTGCGTGCCATAGGAGAGGACGATGAGCTCCGGTCGCATATGCGCGAGCTCGTTGGCGAGGGCGACCTTGTCCATCCGCAGCAGCGCCGCCGGCGTCGCTGCCGGGCGGCCGAGCGTGGCGTAGCGGATACCGCGCTCCCCGCGCCCGAGCTCCACACCGAGCACGGCGATCGGTCCATCCCCCTTTGGCCCGAGCGTCAGCCGGCGGCCCTTGACCGGCACCCGCACGCGCACGACCTTCGCCTCCAGCGTCCGCGTGCTGGCCGTGCCCTTCGCCTGATCGACCGCAATGCTCGCGGTGCCCTGCCCGGGGCCGGTCAGGAAGGTGATCTCGGCCCAATCGAATACAGGCCCCGTCACCTCGACGGTCATGGTTGCCTCGGCGCGCTCTGCATCCGCGCGAAACCCGGACAGGCCGACCACAGTGGCTGGCGTATCCACGGAGGATGTGCGCCATGGACCCGCGCGCGTCATGCGCAGACCGGGCTGGCGCTGTCGGGGATAGCTCCCGGGAGGCGCCAGGAGACCTGGCCCCGCGTCACCGAAGCGGCGCTGGAGCTGTTCGGCCAGTGCGGTGCCGAGCCCACCGGCCGCGGCAATCCCGTCCCCGAGATGCAGCACGGTCACCGGCCGCTGGCGAGCGCCCTTCTCGTGCTCACCCAGAGCGCTGAAGAAGGCCGTGGGCAGCCGGCTGGAGGCAGAGGGCGGCGGCGCGGCGGGCGCCACCGTGGGCTGCAACGACGAGGGCGCCAGCGCGCCTTCGACGGCGACCTTCGCCGGCACGTCGATGCGACGCAGCGTGACATCCAGGCGGTCCTGCTTGCTGGACCTGTTGACGGTCTCGCTGCCGGCGGCGGGCGCACCGTCCTGCTTGCAGCCACTCAGCGCAAGCCCCAGCGCAATCACGACACCGAAGCATCGGCACGTTCTCGACGGCCGAAACGATACTTTACGCACACGATCCCCCTACGCGTACCTGTCGCATGTCCTACTGCTTGGGACGATCCGCCTCCTTGCCGGTCGCCTTGCTCGCCATCCAACTGAAATCGTCCGCGCGGCCGGGTTTCGGCGCCAGACGCTCCCCCTTGATCAGAACTCTGTAATAGGCCGCCTGCGTCAGCGGCGTCGTACGGCGCTGCGGTCCGCCCGAGGTGTCGCCGGTCGGCGTGATCGAACTCAGTGCGGTCAGCCCGCCGATCGTGTCGCCATCAACGGTATCGCCCATGGGCGTGGCGACGTCGGGCGATGTCCGCCGCGTCACGTGGGCCAGCACGGCGGCCGGAATGGCCGGGCGGACGATATCGATGGTGAAACTCTCCTCCTTGCCGCCGCGGCCGGTGACCCGGACGGTGACACGGGACTTGTCCGCCGGCTGATCCTGGACGCCGGGCGGCGCCAGGGGTCCGCGCGGCTGCTTGCCGGCGGCGGCGCGAATGCTGGCCTTGCTCCGCTCGGCGCGCTTCTTCGCCGCTTCGGCCAGGGCCTTCTTGACGGGTGAGTCCTCCGGCGCCAGCCGCGCCAGCCGCGCCATCTCCGACGCCCCGCCGTCCAACGGCAGGCGTCGCTCGCTCTCAGCCGTGGCGATATCGCGCTTCATCTGGCGATCGACGAAATGGGCGAGCTTGCGGTTGCCAGCCGACGTGAAGTGCACACCGTCGCCATCGCGCAACAGCCGGATCGTGCCCGCGACATCGGGACCGTAGGCGCTGTACTGCCCCTCCTCCTCGGCGAAGCCGGCCCATGTGTCGATGAAGCGGATGCCGTTCAGATACGCCTTCTCGCGGATGATCTCGTTGATGACCCGCACATCGTCCTGCGCCTCGGCGCGCCTGACGATCGGCAAGCCGACCCAGTAGACCGCCAGGCGCTTGGACTTGGCCAGCTTCATGAGCTGATCGATGCGCTTGCCGTATTCCGTGCGCCAGCGCTCGCTGCCGAAGCGAAAGCGCGCACCTCCCGCGAGCCGCAGCGACTGGCGATCACCCACGCCCGTCATGACCACGAGCACGTCGGCGGGCGATCGCCCGAGGTCCTCGAAAAGCGATGT
>JAGRKR010000380.1:3951-8592 GCA_020442225.1 Hyphomicrobiaceae bacterium
ACGCGCGCATCACCTTCGAAAGATGCTCTGAGACCGTCGAGCAGACCTTCCGCCCACGAATCGCCGGCAATCTCGATGGTGTAGGTGCCGCGGCCGGGAAAAGGCGTCACATAGCTGGACCAGGCGACGGCCTCCTGCGCCACGGCAGGCGTCCGGGGGACGCTCGCGAGAGCGATGCCGGCGAGCACCAGCAGCGCCGCTGCACGGACATGCGTGAGCCAAAGCTTCGCCATGCTGCAGTCCCGTTCCCCCATCGCCGCAGGCCTTGTGCCGGACACACACTGCGCGCAGATCATCTCACATTCAACCCGGAGATGTGACTACGTCAGACGTGCCGGTCGAAGCGGCGTTCGCTTCACCACTATACCCCAACCCGCGCAAAAATATGACACGAAGGACGCCGTCAGCGGCACGCCTCACGGGATGCTCACGGCTTCTCCTGGGCACGCAAATGCTCGAGCAACCGGCTGCTCGGATAGCCGTCCTCGGGCCAGCCGAGACGCTTCTGCATCGCCTGGACGGCACGCCGCGACTGCGTTCCGAGAACGCCGTCGACCACACCGATCTCGAAGCCGTTGCGTGCCAGGAGACGCTGCAGCTCGATGCGCTCGCTGCGGCCGAGGGGGCGCTCGTCGCGCGGCCAGGCCGCCTGCACCGCAGGCACACCGGCGAAGGCGTCCGCCAGCAGCCCCACCGCGAGCGCATAGGAGACGGAATTGTTGTAGCGCAGGATCGCGCGGAAATTCCGGTTGACCAGGAAGGCCGGCCCGCGCGCACCGGCCGGCAGAACGACATAGTGCGCCAGACCGCTCGCCGGCAGCGGGCGGCCGTCGACGAGACTGACGCCCCGTCGCGTCCAGTCCGCCATGCTCGCCGTCTCGCGCCGGGCCGCCAGGCCGAAATCGAAGCCGCCCGGCAGGCGAACCTCGACACCCCAGCGCTCCCCCGCCCGCCATCCGGACACGCGCAGATAGTTGGCCGTCGACGCCAGCGCATCGGGAATGCCGCCCCAGATGTCGCGCCGCCCGTCCTTGTCGAAATCGACGGCGTAGGCGGCGTAGGTCGACGGAATGAACTGGGTGTGCCCCATGGCGCCCGCCCAGGAGCCGGTCATGCGTGCGAGGTCGATGTCGCCTCTTTCGAGAATGCGCAGAGCATGAATCAACTCGCGCCGACCGAAGGTCTGGCGCCGTCCCTCGAACGCCAGCGTCGCCAGGGACTGGATCACATTGCGGTCGCCCGGTGCGGCGCCGAAGTTCGACTCGACACCCCAGATCGCCACGACGATGCGTCGATCAACCCCCATCAGCGTCTCAACGGCGTCGAGAATTCCGGCGATCTCGACGAGCTTCGCCCGGCCCGCGGCGATCCGCTGGGCGGAGACGAGCCCCTCGAGATAGGCCCACGGCGGCCGCACGTGCTCGGGCTGTGTATCGAGACGCTCGAGCACGGAGGGGTCCGGCTCGAGATCGCGCGTGGCGGCGTCGAAGATGCGGCGCGAGACGCCGGCCGCCGAAACCTCGGGCCAGAGCGATTGCACGAAGGCCTTGAAAGCGGCGCGGCGCGCCTCGTCCACTGTCGCGCGGGGCATCGCGACCGGTGTCAGCCCGGTGCGCACCGTCGCGGCTGCCGGAGCAAGATCGGGCGCCTGCGAGGGCGTGGCCTCGCTCCGGGCCGGTGTCACCGGGGCCAGCGCCGCCAGCAGCACGCAGGCGAGCGCCAGCGGCCCGCGCAGCAGCAGCCGAGCCCGTCCCCGCGGGAGCGTCATTGCCGCGCCGCCGCGCGCCGCGCCTGGCCGTTTTGCCTTGCTCGTCATCGGCTCGCCGCCACCTTCTGCCTCAGGTGTCCGAGGACTGCGGCCGACGGCCAGCAATCCCGTGATAGCCCGTGGGCCTGCTGGTAGGCGCCGACGATAGTGCGCGTCCTGACACCAGCCTTGCCGTCGATCTTGCCGATATCGTAGCCGAGTCGGCCGAGCAGGCGCTGCATCTCCGCGGTCTCGGCCGTGTTGAGTTGCACAAGCCGCTTCCATGGCTGCACGAACCCCTTGCCCCCCGCGATGCGATCCGCGAGATGACCGACGAACAGCGCATAGAGGTCGGCGAAGTTATAGGTCTTGAGCACGAGGAAGTTGTTGTGCAGCAGGAAGGCCGGTCCTTGCCCGCCGGCCGGCATGAGCAGATACGTCCGCATCGCCCGCTCGTCGGCCGTGAACGACCGGCCGTCGGCCCGACGGAAGCCCAGCTTCAGCCAGTCGGCAAGCGGACGCGCCTGATCGGGCCCCTCGAGCCGGCAATCAAGACGTGCCGGCGCGCGCATCTCGTAGCCCCAGCGCCGGCCGGCCTTCCAGCCCTGGTCGGTCAGCGACTTCGCCGTCGTTGCAAGCGAGTCCCCGAGCGATCGCCAGATGTCGCGCTTTCCGTCACCGTCGAAATCGACGCCGTGCGCGTAAAAGTTCGAGGGCATGAACTGGCCGAGCCCCATCGCGCCCGCCCACGACGAGCGCATGGCGTCGAGGCGAACGTGGCCCTCCTGCACCATCTTCAGGGCGAGGATCAGCTCCTTGCGGAAGAGATCCTTGCGACGCCCGAGATAGGCCTGAGTGGCCAGCACGCGAATGGCGTGATGGCGCGGCTCGAACGTGCCGTAGCCCGTGGCCTTGCCGCCATAAGCCGTCTCGCGGCCGAAAATCGCCAGGATGATGTGGCGGTCCACGCCCATGCGCCGCTCGATCGCTTCCAGCAACTGGCGATGCTCGGCGAGAAACCTGCGGCCGCGCGCCGTCAACTGCGCCAGCGTCCGCTCCGACAGATACTCGGCAGGCGTCTTGTCGAACTCCGCCTGCCCGGAGCGGGGGCCGATCCGGCGGCGTGCGAGGTCGGGCAGCTTGAGGTCGGGCGTCACGCCCGCGAACGCGCGATCGAAGGTCGGGCGCGAGACGCCCACCGCGCGGGCCTCGGGCCACAGCGTCTCGATCCAGGCCCGGAAGGCTGCGGTGGCCTTGGCTTGCGCCGGCACGGGCGTTTGCGCGGCAACGGGCGTGGCGTCCGCCCGCAGGACGAGCGCCAAAGTCATGGCCGCAAGCACCACGGCCAGAAGCCGGTCGGCGCGCGCCGGACGAACAGGAGCGACGGCAGTCACGATCAGCAGATCCTCCACTCCGAGGCTGCACAGATGACGCGAGTCTGAGGCGAGAGTTGGGCCGCCACCCAGCGCCGGCCTTCTGGCTCGCGGATGAGAGCCACCAACGCGTCGGCTCGCGACTGGTACGCTAGCGCCGGCCTCCCGCCAGCCCCTCCTCCCAGCGCAGGGCATGACCGACGATGGTGTCGAGATCGTCGAGCTCGGGTTGCCAGCCGAGCTGCCGGCGCAGGCGATCCGAGTTGGCGACGAGCGCGGCAGGGTCGCCGGCGCGGCGTGACGTGTGGCGCACCTCGAACTCCCGGCCCGAGCATCGCCTGACGGCGCCGATCACCTCGAGAACCGAGAAGCCCCGGCCGTAGCCGCAATTGAAGATCTCGGAGCGCCCGCCCCGCCGGAGATGGTCGAGCGCCGCGAGGTGAGCGCGCGCGAGGTCGGTGACGTGGATGTAGTCGCGAATGCAGGTGCCGTCCGGCGTATCGTAGTCCGTGCCGAACACGCTCAGCGACGGGCGTTTGCCGAGGGCCGTTTCCGCCGCAACCTTGATGAGGTGAGTGGCCTCGGGCGTGGACTGCCCCGACCGCCCCTTGGGATCGGCGCCCGCCACGTTGAAGTAGCGCAGCGCCACATAGCGCAGCGACGTGGCCGCCGCCGTGTCGCGCAGCATCCACTCCGTCATGAGCTTGGAGGTGCCGTAGGGCGAGATCGGCGCGAGGGCGGCATCCTCGGTCACGGGAATGTGCCGCGGCATGCCGTAGACGGCCGCCGTCGATGAGAAGATGAAGGCCTCGACGCCCGCCTCGACGACGCTGGCCACGAGCGTCCGGGACTTGCCGGTGTTGTTGTGATAGTACTTCAGCGGATTGGCGACGGACTCGGGCACGATAACGGAGCCGGCGAAATGCAGCACCGCCGTCACGCCGTGGTGGCGCACGATGGAGGCGACCAGGGCCGCGTCGCCGATGTCGCCGACGACGAGGCGAGCCTGGGGTGGCACCGCGGAGCGGCGTCCAGTGGACAGATCGTCGAGCACGACGACCGTCTCACCCGCGTCGATGAGCTCGAGGACGACGTGACTGCCGATGTAGCCGGCACCGCCCGTAACGAGAATTGCCATTCACACTTCCTTTACAGTTTCCGCCCCCGTCACTGGCAGATGGCGCACCGCCAGCCTAAATATCGACCGTGCGCGCAGCCTGCGGCGCTCACCTGCGCACGGGATGGCGGACCACGTGTCGTATTTTGCGACGTCGGCCAACTATTCTGAGCATAACTGGTAAGGACATCCTGAATGCCCAAGACTCCACGCCCCATCCGCAAGGCCGTCTTTCCGGTGGCCGGCCTGGGAACGCGGTTCCTCCCGGCAACGAAGGCCATGCCAAAGGAGATGCTGACGGTGGTGGACCGTCCCGTCATCCAGCATGTCGTCGACGAGGCGCGCGCCGCCGGCATCGAGCATTTCATCTTCGTGACCGGGCGCAACAAGGGCGTCATCGAGGA
>JAGRKR010000381.1 GCA_020442225.1 Hyphomicrobiaceae bacterium
GCGTTGTTGGCCGCTTCGGCACCGGCGATGCCTTCGATCGCGCCCTTGCCGAACTCGTCCTTGTTCTTCGACCAGCGTCGCGCCTCGTTGTAGCCGATCATGGAGGCGACGGTGGCGCCTTCGGCCGGCAGCACGCCGATGAAGGTGCCGATGCCGCAGGAGCGCAGGATGGTCCGCCAGGTCCTCCTGTAGTCCTCCCAGGAGGGGAGCTGGACCGCCTTCATGGCGATGCGCTCGACGGTCTGATTGAGCATCGTCGACTGGACGAGCAGTTCGCTCAGGGCGAAGAGACCGATGAGGACGGGAATGAAATGGATGCCCTCGGCGAGTTCGGGACTGCCGAAGGTGAAACGCTCGACGCTCGACATCTTGTCGATGCCGATGGTGGCGAGCAGCACGCCGAAGACGCCTCCGATGAGGTTCTTGACGGCGCCGCCCGCGCTTATCGAGGCGAGCATCGACAGACCGAACAGCGAGAGTGCGAAGTATTCGGGCGGGCCGAACTGGTAGGCGAGCTTGGCGAGCAGTGGTGCCGAAAAGGCGAGCACGATCACGCTGAAGATGCCGCCGATGGTGCTCGCGACGGTCGCCATGCCGAGCGCACGGCCGGCCTCGCCGCGCTGTGCCAGAGGGTATCCGTCGATACAGGTGGCGGCCGCCGCAGACGTGCCGGGCGTATTGATCAGGATGGCCGTGATGGAGCCGGCGTAGGTGGCGGCGCAATAGAGCGTGGCCAGGATGGCGATCGCCTGGACAGGCGGCATCGTCACGGTGAAGGGCAGAAGAAGTGCCGCGCCGCTGGTGGCGCCGAGCCCCGGCAGCGCGCCGATCAGCACGCCCGCGACGGTCGCCGCGAAGATCATGGCCAGCAGCTTGATGTCGAGCAGGGCGCCGAGGCCCGCGAGCGCGCCGTCGAACATGATGCCCCCGTTACCCGTAGATGAGATTGGTCAGGAGGCCGCGGGGAAAGCGGACCTCGAGAAGGTGGCCGAACAGGAAGAAGAGCGCGGCCGGTGTCAGCACCGCAATGATCAGCGACAGGCCGAGGCGCCGCTCGCCCCAGGCATAGGACAGCGAAAACGAGAACACGAAGAAGGCCACGAACAGATCGACGAAGGCGGCAAGCACGACGAAGACGGCGATGAGGCCGAGCGTGATCCAGAAAACCGCCGGCAACGGCTCTCGTCGGGAGCGCGGCTTGCCCCACTCCTGCCAGGCGAGAACGATCGCGAGCAGGGAGAGCAGTGCCAGGAGGAAGAGGGGATAGTCGGCCGGCTGCATGCCCTGCGCGAGTGACGATGGCACCCGGTCGAACGTCGTGGTCAGGTAGGCCACAAAGGCGCAGAACACCAGAATGAGTCCCGGCACCAGCAGGGCGGCGAGTGGGCTCCGCTCCGCGGCGTCACCGCGCCGAGAGGCGGAGCCTGTGGGCGTCGACGGGCCCTCCGACATGGCTGAGGGCTCCGGCTACTTTTTCTTGATGAAGCCGAGCTCGACCAGCGCCGCTTCCATGTCGGCGGACATGCTCTTGATCTGCGCGGCCCAGGCCTTGGCGTCGCCGACGCTCTGCGGTGTGAGGCCGACGCTCTTGAGATAGGCCTGATAGACCGGGTTCTTCATGGCGGCGACGAGCCCCTTCTCGAGCGCGGCGACGCGGTCGGGCGGCGTTCCCTTGAGCACGGCGAAGCCGCGCACCGTCGAATAGTGGGCATCGATGCCGAGCTCCTTGGTCGTCATGACCTTGGGCAGCAGCGCCATGCGTTCGGTCGCCTGCACGACGAGCGGGCAGATCTCGCCGGCCTCGATTTGAGCAGCGGCCTCGGAATAGTTGAGCACGCCGACGTCGATGTTGCCGGCCACCAGGTTCGTGGCGATCTCGCCGCCGCCCTTGAAGGCGATGACCTTCGGCGCCTTCATGCCACCGCGCTTGGTGAACATGAACGCGGAGACATGGTCGATGGTGCCGACGCCCGTGATGCCGTAGCTGAGCTGCTTCGTCTTCTGTGCGGCGACGAAGTCCTTGGCGGTCTTGTAGGGCGACTTCTTGCAGGCCACCATGAGGATCTGGGGATCGTCGGTGCCGCGCGCGACCGGGATGATGTCGTCGAGCTTCATCTTGGTCTTCTTGCTGACCACGGTGGCGGCGTGGCCGACCGTGAAGGCGAGGAGCGTGTAGCCATCGGCCGGGCGGGTGATGAAGTAGTTCATGGCCGTGGCGCCGCCGCCGCCGCGCTTGTTGACGACAACCATGTCCGTCTTGAGCTGACGCCGGGCCTGCAGGAGCACCATGCGCGTCGTCACGTCCGTGCCGCCGCCGGCGCCGGCGTGGGTGATGACCTCGATCGTCTTCGACGGATACTTGTCGGCGGCCTCGGCTCGCGCGCCAGTGAGTGCGAGCGCGGCGGCGGCCAGCAGCAGCGCAGCCCTGGCAGGTCTGGTCTTGTGTGGGATCGTCATGGCTTCCTCCCTCGAGTGCTCGATTCTGCCGAGCGTTCTTCGTCGCGAGTCTTCTTGTCGAATGCGGTGGCCGCTCACGCGACCTTGACGCCTGCCTCCTCAGCGCGGGCGACGATGTAGTCGCGGCCGGCGAGCATGTCCTCGATCGTGCCGAAGCCGTTCATGTAGTGGCCCTTGAAGCCCGTCGCCTCGATGCGCCTGATCATGCGGCCGAAATCCACCGTGCCCTCGCCGGGCTTCATGTGGATCTCGTAGAGGCCGTTATTGTCGGCCATGCGCACCTCGGCGCAGCGCGACATGTCCATGCCGTCGATGAAGCCGTCGATGCCGACGGGATCGTAGTGGGCGTGGTTGATGGTGAAGGACCAGCCGAGCCGGGGCGAGGTGATCTGGTCGAAGAAGTAGTGGCATTCCTCGAGGTTCGAGGCGAGGTAATGCACCTCGGCGAGCTCCGGCTCGCCGTTGAGGTTCTCGAGAACGAGGAACGTGCCGGTTTTCTCCGCGTAGTCCACAGCCCGTTTCAGGCGGTCGAGCGCAGCCTGCATGCGCAGCTTCTTGTCGGAGGTGAAATGATAGCCGGCATGGACGACGATCCATTCTGCGCCGAGGCGCCTGGCGAGGTCCATGTAGGCGCGCAGGTACTGGTCGGCGGCGTCGCGCAGGAAAGGTGAGACCTCGGCGATGTTGACCGCCGACAGCGTATGCAACCCAAGGTGGAGGCCGGCCTTGGCGCAGGCTTCGCGGATGCCGGCGCAGCGCGCATCGTCGAAGCTCTCCATCGCATTCGGCGCGATGTCCATCTGGGCATCGATGTAGCGCACGCCGTTCTTTGCGGCGAACGCGATGCCCTCCTCGACCGGCACACGGCGGCCGAGGTCAATTCCTATGCGGTCCTTGAGAGACACGCTTGCCTCCGATCGTTTCCTGCCCTGGATCTCGCCTCGTACCGGGTGAGTATCCACACTCGAACTTTAGTTGAGCAGCGGGCGGAAACAACCCCTAATTCCGTCGTGCGGTGGTCAGGGCGTCCAGCGTGCCGGCGTGGCCTTGCGCATGGCTGGCAGCACCTCGTCGGAGATCAGGCGGACCGAGGAAAGCGCCGTTGCCAGCGGCATGCCTGCCCAGCGGGTCCGGAAGACGAAGTAGTCCACGCCGAACTCCTCCCAGTAGGGGCGGAGCTGTTCGTAGCAGTCCTCGGGCGAGCCGAGGATGAAGCGGTCCTTGATGAGGTCGTCGAAGGCCCGCGTGAAGTCCTCGTTGCCGGGCATCACCTTGTCCTGGCCCCACTTCGCGTAGTCGCGGTACTTGCCGAGGAGATAGGGGCCGGCCTCGGCGATCGCCGTGGCCCGGTCGCGGGCGCAGAAGATCTCCTTGACGATCGGGAGATGGCGTGGCGCCGGCTTGCCGCAGGCGGTGAGCGTCTCGCGGTAGAGCTTGACGTGGCCGCGGATGGTCTCGAGCGTGGAATGTGGATTGATGAACCAGGCATCCCCGAGCCGCGCGGCGCGCTTGACGGCGGGATCGTTGTTGGCCGCGATCCAGATCGGCGGGCGCGGCACCTGCACGGGCCGCGTGTTGAGACGGACCTTGTCGAGCCTGCACGTCGGCCCGTCGTAGCTGACGCTGTCTTCCGTCCACAGCCGCTGCACGAGCGCCAGATACTCCTCGAAGCGCCTGACCCGCTCGCCCTTCGGCACCGCGAAGGCGTCGAACTCGACGTCGCGATAGCCGAGGCCGACGCCGAAGACGAAGTTGCCGCGGCAGATGATGTCGAGCGTCGCCACGGTCTCGGCGGTGTACACGGGGTTGTGCAGGTTGAGCAGAAGGATGCCCAGGCCGAGCGTCATCTCGCCGGCTTCCGCCGCCAGACGCGCAATGAGCGGTACGGGTTGGAGCGCCTTGTTGTCACCCTCGTTGAGGTAGTGCTGGCCGCTGACCACGAGATCCCAGCCCTTGTCACGGGCCAGATGCACCATGGCGATGTGCTCGTCGACGGAGCGCACGAGGTCGGCGGAGAGCTTCTGCTGGCTGGTCAGGAATAGTCCGATCTTCATGACATGACCTCGATTGGATGCGAGCGGAAATGGTGGGGCATGGGTCGACTACCAGGACGCGGAAAGCTTCAGCGTCTGCCTTATCAGAATGACCAGGCCGAGGACGAGCAGCGAAAGGAAGAAGACCAGGCGGAAGTGTTTTTCGGAAAGCCGGCGGCCGAGGCGCTGTCCGGCCACCATGCCGGCGAGCGCGGGCAGGACGCCGATGGCGGAGAGCTTGCCGAGGTCCGGGGAGACCAGTCGATGATCCGCGAGGGCGACAGCCAGGGCCACGGTCGAGACCGTGAAGAGAATGCCCATCGCTTGAATGAGCTCGGCGCGCGAAAACCCGAGCGCCTGGAGGTAGAGCACCCCCGGCACGACGAAGGACCCGGTCATGCCGTTGAGCACGCCGACCACGGCGCCGAC
>JAGRKR010000382.1 GCA_020442225.1 Hyphomicrobiaceae bacterium
TACCTGCTGGCGAGCCGCCGCAACGGCGTACTCTACGTCGGTGTAACGAGCGATCTCGCCGGGCGGATTTGCGTGCACCGGCAGGGTCTGAACGACGGGTTCACGAAGCGATATGGCGTGCACCGGCTCGTCTATTACGAGGTGCACGAGGGCATGAAGGCGGCGATCCTGCGCGAGAGCCGGCTCAAGAAGTGGAAACGGGCGTGGAAGGTGCGCCTCATCGAAAACATGAACCCCGAATGGGCGGATCTCTACGACGATGCGAACGGCACGATCCGCGACGGTCCGGCCGACGTGGCCCGGGCAGGGCGTGGCGAAAAGTGGGGGCAATAGCCGCGGCGCGTCCAACCGACTGGCGTGGGTGGCCGCCTGCGCGGCCATGACGAGGAGTGGGCGGCGAGGCGATGGCTTAACGCGGCCCTGACGAGGAGGCGGCGCGGCGGCGGCGTAACGCCGCCCTGACGATGAGTAGGCTGCGAGGCGATGGCTTAACGCGGCCATGGGCGGCGCGGAGCGCGGGCGGGGCCTGCGCCCTCGCGCCCCCTCGACGCGCGGAGCGCGGGCGGGCAGGATGGAGCGCGACGCGGGTGCGCCGCGCCGCAACCCTCGCAAGCAGGATCACACCGCCATGTCCGTGACGCTCACCTTCGTCGGCTCGGGAGACAGCTTCGGCTCCGGCGGACGCTTCAACACCTGCTTCCTCGTCGATGCGCCGGGCATCCGCTTCTGCATCGATTTCGGCGCCACGAGCCTCGTGGCGCTCAATGCGCTCGGTATCGCACACAACTCCATCGATGCCATCCTGTTGACGCACTTCCACGGCGATCACGCCGGCGGCGTGCCGTTCCTCATCATGGACGCCATGCTCGGAGCCAAGCGCGACCGGCCGCTCACCGTCGCCGGCCCGCGCGAGACGACGGCGCGCATGCGCGAGATCTCGGCGGCGATGATGCCGGGCATGCACGCAATGACGCCGAAGTTCCCGATCACCTGGATCGACATGGAGACCGAGCGCCCGCACACCATCGGGCCGCTGACGGTCAGAACCTGGCCGGCCATCCATACCCGGGAGACGAACCCGACCTCGCTGCGCGTCGAGGTGGCTGGCAAGTCCATTGCCTATACGGGCGACAGCGAGTGGACCGAGCACATGCCGGCGCTGGCCGACGACGCCGATCTGCTGATCGCGGAGTGCTACTTCTACCAGAAGCCCATCCGCTTCCATCTCAACTGGCCGGATATCGTCGCCCACCGCCACGAGCTCAAGGCGCGCCGGCTGATCCTGACGCACCTCGGCCGGGAGATGCTGGCCAATCTCGAGCACGTCAGCGAGCAGTGCGCCGAGGACGGACTGATCGTCGAGCTGTGAGACGGCGGAGCGTCCTCGGGCCTCGGGCGGCTTCACCGCGACGGCGCTTTTGCGTTGATTGCGACGGCCGGCTCGACCATGCTCTGAGCATGCAGAGGTAACCACGTGTCCGCGGGAGCAGAAAAATCATGAAATCGTCTGAGTTGCTGGCGCTGTCGGCCGTCGAGATGCGCCGGCGCATCGGCTCGAAGGAGATCTCGCCCGTCGAGCTTCTGGAAGCGTCGATCGCGCGCATCGAGGCGGTCAACCCGGCCGTCAACGCCGTCACCGCTATGTGCCTCAACCGCGCCCGCAAGGAGGCGAAGGCGGCCGAGAAGGCGGTGCTCAAGGGCGAGCCGCTCGGCCTGCTGCATGGCCTGCCGACTGGCGTCAAGGATCTCGAGGACACGGAAGGCCTGCTCACCACCTACGGCTCTCCGCTCTACCGCGACTTCGTGCCGAAGAAGGATACCGTCATGGTCGCGCGCGTGCGCGAGGAGGGCGCGATCGTCGTCGGCAAGACGAACGTGCCGGAATTCGGAGCCGGCGCCAACAGTCGCAACGTCGTGTGGGGCGCCACGGGCAATCCGTTCAACCCGACGCTCAACCCCGGTGGCTCCTCCGGCGGCTCGGCGGTGGCGCTCGCCTGCGATATGCTCCCCATCTGCACCGGCTCCGATACCGGCGGCTCGCTGCGCATTCCCGGCGCCATGAACGGCGTCGTCGGCTTCCGGCCGTCGCCCGGCGTGGTGCCGCATCAGCGCCGCGGGCTCGGCTGGGCGCCGATCTCCGTGCTCGGCCCCATGGGCCGCAACGTTGCCGACACCTGCCTGCTGCTGGCGGCGCAGGCAGGCATGGACCCGATCGATCCTCTGTCCTACCCGCTCCACGGCGAGGGCTTCGAGACGCCGATGCCCGTCGATCTCGGCAATCTGCGCGTGGCCTGGACCGAGGATTTCGGCGGGTGCCCGGTCAGCAAGGACATCCGCAAGACCTTCCGTGGCAAGGTCAAGGCGATGCGCCATCTCTTCCGCGAGTGCGCGGAGGTGAAGCTCGACTTCGGCGAGGCGGATCGCTGCTTCGACGTCATCCGCGCCGTGGCCTATGCCGCCCGCTACCGCGACGCCTACGAGCGCGATCCGGCGTCACTCGGCCCCAACGTGCGCGCCAACTACGAGATGAGCGCGGCCATGAGCCTCGCCGATTTCGCCTGGGCGCACACCGAGCAGACGCAGATCTTCCGCCGCTTCCAGAAGGTCTTCCGCGACTACGATCTCGTGCTGGCGCCGACCGTGCCGGTGACGCCGTTCCCGTGGAAGCAGCTCTACCTCGACGAGATGGACGGCAAGAAGCTGCGCAACTACTACCACTGGCTGGCGCTCACCTACTACATCACGCTGGTGACCAACCCGTCGATCTCGATGCCGTGCGGGCGGGACCATGCCGACATGCCGTTCGGCCTGCAGGTGGTGGCGCCGATGCATGCCGACTTCGAGCTACTCTCCGCGGCTCACGCCATGGAGCAGGCGTTCGAGGCCGATCCCGTGCTGGCGCGGCCGAAGCCGGACCTCGCGAAGCTCAAGAAGGCCAAGGGCGATCTCAAGTCCATCGTCACGCACCCGCCGAAGTGGAAGGGCGCCTGAGGCCGCGGCCCGGCTCAGACCGCGAGATTGCCGCCGACGGTGATGTTGGCGAAGCCGCTGGCGCCGGTCCGGGCGAGGTCCGGGCCGGTCGGCACGTGGTGATCCATGGCGCGGATGGCGCCGCGCCGCGTGCCGGAGATCATGTTGTTGGCTACGAGCACCGCGCCGCCTGCCGCGTCCCGGCTGATGCCGATGCCGATGTCGGCCTTGCGGATGAGATTGCCTGTGGCGACGACCTCGCGCCGGAAGCGGCCCCAGCCGATCTGAATGCCCACGGCGGCCGCATCCTCGACGACGTTACCGGTGACCGCGGTGTCGGCCTCGACGGCGATGCCGGTGCCGCGCGCCTCGCCCTCGCCCTTGTAGGGCACTAGGCGGCGGATGAGATTGCCCTGTACGACGGCGAGCCGGCCGCCCGAATCGAAGTTGGTGACGGAGACGCCGACGGCGGCGGTGTCGATGATGTTGTCGGAGATGACGGCGCCCTCGAAGCCGAACTCCGCGTAGAGCGCGACCTCGCCGAGCCGTGAGCCGTTGTTGGCGACAATCTGCAGATTGGAGGCAGCGTTGCCGCGCACGGCGCTGAAGGTGCAGTCGGAGATGCGGTTGCCCGTGACCAGCACCGAGGCGGCGCGGAAGAGGTTGACGCCGTTGCCGTTCTGTCCGGTGCCGCCGGATTGCGCGCGAATGCGTTCGATGCGGTTGCCGGCGATGCGCGTGCCGTCCTCGCCCGCCTTCGAGCGCCAGACGAGGATGCCGTTGTCGGCGCAGTCG
>JAGRKR010000383.1:0-7969 GCA_020442225.1 Hyphomicrobiaceae bacterium
GCCAACAAGCCGACGCCGGCCGAGATCACGGCCTGCCGGCCGTTCCTGAGCGCCCGGATCGCCGCCTCGCCAAACCTCGAGTGCGTCGTCGCGCTCGGCCGCATCGCGCACGACAGCGTCGTCAAGGCGGCCAACCGCCGAGCTGCCGACATGCCCTTCGCGCACGGCCGCCGGCATCAACTCGCCGATGGGCTGACGTTCTTCGACAGCTATCACTGCTCGCGCTACAATACGAACACCGGTCGCCTGACGCCGCAGATGTTCCGTGCCGTCTTCGCCGACGTGCGCGCCCACCTCGATGCCGGGCGATGACGGCTCGTTGCCCGAGAGCCGCGGCACCGCTGACGTCGCCCCCCTCGCATCTGCTTCCAGCCTCGGCCCGCGGCTTGCGATGGATCAAGTCGTCCGCGACCTGACGGCGTCACTCTGCACGCGTGATCGGCGCAGCGAACCGGCGGCGGTCGCACATTGGCTGATACGGGAGAGTTTCTCATGGCTGTAGACGAGGATCGCCGCGCACAGGTCGAGATCGCACCGGAGAAGGTGGCGCACGTGATCGTCCGCGCCCGCGAGATCGACGCCAAAGTCGGGGCGTGGGACGACACCGCCGGGAGCCCCGCCGCCGCCGAGGACGACGCCGACCAGACGCTCGAGGACCTGGCGTCAGACCCGACGCGCGACGAGCTAGCCGAGTTCATCGCCGCGCTCAATCTCGACGAGCAGACGCATCTGGTGGCCTTGACCTGGGTCGGCCGCGGCAGCTTCGAACCCGAGGACTACCAGGAAGCGGTCGAGACGGCGCGCAACGAGCGCGTCAACGCCACGGAGACCTACCTGCTCGGCATCCCGCTGCTCGCCGACTACCTCGAGGACGGCCTCGAGCGCATGGGCTTCAACATCGAGGATGTCGAGGACGGGATTCTCTAGGGCGCGATCGAGCGAGCTGGAGGCGCTGCGCGCGTCCAGCGAGAACGTGAATCGCACCCGGCACTCACAAGCCCCTTGCGATCGAGCGAGCTGGAGGCGCCGCGCGCGTCTGGCGGGATCACGCTGGGATGAGCCCGGCGCAACGCCGGCGGTCCCCGCTTCAGTAGGCCGCCAACGCCTGCTCGGCCACGTGCTGGTCGTCGCTGCGCATCAGGAAATCGAATATGATCCTGATCGTCGCCTCGTCCCTCAGCAGCGGCGCGTGGCCCTGTGCCCTGACGGTCAGGCTCTCGATGCGCGGATGGCGCGTGCACATCTGCTCGAGCGTGGTGCGGCTCAGGATGTCCGAGTTCTCGCCGCGGATGGCCAGCAGCGGGAACGGCGAGAGCGCCATGAATTGCGGCCACAGATCGGGAATGCCGCCGCCGCCGAGCGAGATGGCCTTCGACAGGTTGGCGTCGTAGCTCGGCGCCGGACGGCCGTTCTCGTCGTGATACCACTGCCGCGCAACGGCCTGCCATTCGACGTCGTCGAGGTCGGTGAAATCGCGCGCGCCCATGCCGCGAACGAGCGCCGTCGCCTCCTCCCAGGTTGCCGGCAACGGCACACGGCCGACGTAGCCGACGATGCGCGCCAGACCTTCCTTGTCGATGACCGGCCCGATGTCGTTGAGCACGACGGCGCCGATCGTAGTCGGACGCAGCACGGCCATGATCATCGCCAGAATGCCGCCGCGCGAGGTGCCGACCACTGCGGCGCTGTGCAACCCGGCGATGGTCATGAAATCGAGGATGTCGAGCGCCTCGACGAGCAGCGTGTAGTTGCGCCAGTCGGGATCGCGGGCAGAGCGGCCACGCCCGCGATAGTCGACGGCATAGACCGGCCGGCGATGCCCGCGGGCGTCCGCCAGCCGGCTGGCAAGCACGTGGAAATCGGCGGCGTTGCGCGTCAAGCCCGGCAGACAGAGCGCCGGCCGGCGCAGACTGCCGGGCGCCTCGTAATGGCGGACGTGCAGGCGCAGTCCGTCACGGGCGGTGAAATAGATGTCGCGCCAGCCTTGCCCCTCAGCCATCTCGGTCATCCATCGCCTCACCGTAGCAAGCATGCCGGGCCGCATCGCGGATCGCGGTCATCCCGCGCAATCGCCTCCTGAGCGTCAGACGTCAGCGCGGCCCGAGATCATCGGCGAGACGCACGGGCTTTTCCATCTTCCCGAGCCTCGCGCGGTAGATTTGCACGTTCGAGAGCACCTTGGCGACATACTCCCGCGTCTCCTCGAAGGGGATGCGCTCGATCCAGTCGACGGCATCGACCGACTTGGTGCGGGGATCGCCGAACTCCCTTATCCATTGCCTGACGCGCCCGGGGCCGGCGTTGTAGCCGGCCAGCAGCAGCACGTAGTTGCCTTTGAACTCGCGCAGACGATCACCGATGTAGGCGCTGGCGATCATGGTGTTGTAGGCCGGGTCGGTCATCAGGCGGCCCAGCTCGCACTTGATCTTGTAGTCGCGACAGACGTGCCTGGCGGTGATCGGCATGACCTGGAGAATGCCCCGCGCGCCGGCGCCGGAGCGGATCTGGGTATTGAACTCGCTTTCCTGGCGCGCGATCGACAGGAGCAATGCCGGCTCGGGCGGCTGGCGCAGGGGCTTGTACGCCGGCAGCGGATGCGTCGGATAGGAGTAGTGGATCAGGTTGAAGCCGCGCGTGCCGGCGGTCTTGGCGATCCGGATGCTCATCTGCGTATCGCCCATCGCCCCGGCGAGATGCGCCAGCATGACCGCCTCGCCCTGCGCCGTCATGACGTGGCGCAGGTGCAGGAGGATGATGCGCGCGACGCGGCTCTGACCGACCTTGTGGGCGATCACGGCGGCGCGCACCACCTCGCGCGCATTGAAGCGCTTGATCTCGTCGGCCGACGGCGCCGGCGGCGGCGGCAGGTGAAGGCGCCCCTGCCCCGGCGACAGCGTCTGGCGGGCGAGCAGCCCGTAGAACGTATCCGTGCTGGCCATCGCGGCCCGGTAGTGGGAGCGCGCCTTTTCCGCGCGCCCGAGCGCCTGTTGCGTGCGGCCCATCCAGTAATTGGCCTTGGCGCGGCTGCGCGGACCGTCGGCGGAGGCGAGCATGAGCTCGAAGTGCGGCAGGGCCAGCTTGGCCGACCGCAGGTGCCTGAGCGCCAGCCATCCCGCGAAGAACGCGGCATCCTTGCGCTCGTTGACGGAGAGCGTGCCGGGCGCCTTGACCAACTCGTAGGCGGCCTTGGCCCGGCCCTCCTTCAGCGCCTCGTAGGCGGCGAGGCGCCGCTCGACCCACCAGTCGTCGAGGCTGACGGCAAGAGCCGGATCGATCGGGGCCGTGCGCAGGAGGGCACGCACCTCCGCGTCCTTGCCGCTGCGGCGCAGCACCTGGATGCGCTGGAAGACCATGCCCCAGTCCTTGGCGGCCTCGGCGGGCAGGGCCGCCATGGCCTTGGCCGCGCCGGGCTTGCGCAGGTAGACCTGCAGGCGGGCCTCGGCCTTCTTGCGCTCGGCTTCACCCATCAGCTTCGCCGTGCGGGCCGCGGCTGCGCCCCGCGCGTTACGCTCGCTGCGCCAGCGCAGATCGCGCATCAGCAGGCGATCCAGCCGCCACTTGTGGTCCTCCGGCTTGAGCAGCTTGCCAAGCTTCTCCAGCAGACGCTGCTCGGTCCGCGCATCGAAATCGTAGTTCCGCCACGCCAGCGCGGCATGGCGACGGGCCTCGGCGTCCTTCTTCTCGGCGAGGAATGCCAGCGCCAGGGCCCCGTGACCGGCGCCGGTGCGCGGCTTCTCCGACTTGAAGAAGGCGTGAACCTCGGCGGCAGGGGCATCGCGCAGGAAGAGAAGCTTCTCCGAGCGCCCGCGCAACCGCGGATGGCCCGGCCAACCCGGACTCGTGGCCAGGAACTTGTCGATCTCCGCCTGCGTCGCCTCCGACCGGTCACTCCACAGCGAGAACCACAGCGCGAGCTTGCGGCCGAGCGGGTCGACGATCTTGCCGCGCGCCTCGGCGGCCAATGCCGGCTTCCCGTCGCTGATGGCCTGTATGGCCTCGCGGATCCGCTTGGCATCGTCGAGGTCGATGGCGATGTCGCGCACGGGAGCGATGGCGGCGTCGAGCCGTGCGACGTGCTCGGCCTCGGCCCGGCGGCGCGGACGGACCGCCGGCTTGGCATCCACGGGCGAGGCGGCCGGGCCGGCGGGGGTGGCGGCGGGTTTGCCCTTCTCTTCCAGCGGCTTCGCTTCAGCGAATGCAAGGCGAGGCGTGGGCGTCAGCAGGATGGCCGCGAGCAGGAGCCCCGCCAGCAGCCGCAGGGCGGCGCAGGTGCGGCCCGGCCGCGGCCGGGCTCGCCGACCGACAAGCCGGCGTCGCGCTGAGGACATCGTCATGAGTGCGCTCCTCTGCTGCCCGATCGCCTTGCCCGTGGCGCGCTGCGTCCGGCGCAGCCTGTGAAACCTCCGCCCGATGGCGGCTCCTGTCGAGGCGTGAGACGCCAACTTGCAGTCGGCACGTCGACAGCCTAATGTCGAGCCTTCACCCTGAACGCTGGAGGTGCGATTCCCCTGGCGAGGGTATCAATGGAAAGCATGGCGTCAAGGCGGCAGCGCCACGGGGCACTGCAGCCCTGCCAGGGAGCGAGGCATGTTCAAGGGGTCGTTTACAGCGCTCATCACGCCCTTCAAGGGCGGCAAGATCGATGAGCCCGCTTTCCGTCGCCTGGTCGACTGGCAGATCGACGAGGGCACCCATGGCCTCGTTCCGGTCGGCACGACCGGCGAAAGCCCGACATTGAGCCATGCCGAGCACAAGCGCGTGGTGGAACTGTGCGTCGAGACGGCCAAGGGCCGCGTACCCGTCGTCGCCGGCGCCGGCTCGAACTCGACAGCGGAGGCCATCGACTTCTCGCTGCACGCGCAGGAAGCGGGCGCCGACGCGGTGCTGATCGTCACGCCCTACTACAACAAGCCGACACAGGAAGGGCTCTATCAGCACTTCAAGGCCATCAACGATGCGATCTCGATCCCGATCGTCATCTACAATATCCCGGGACGCTCAGTCATCGACATGACCGTCGAGACCATGGCGCGCTGCTTCGAGCTGAAGCATGTCGTCGGTCTCAAGGATGCCACCGCCAATCTGGCGCGCGCCTCCCAGCAGCGCCTGGCTATGGGCAAGGGGTTCAACATGCTCTCGGGCGAGGATGCCACCGTCCTCGGCTTCATGGCGCACGGCGGGCACGGCTGCATCTCCGTGACCTCCAACGTGGCGCCCCGGCTCTGCGCCGATTTCCAGAACGCCTGCCTCGCAGGCGACTATGCCAAGGCGCTCGATCTGCACGATCGCCTGATGCCGCTGCACGACGCGCTGTTCGTGGAAACGAGCCCGGGTCCCGTGAAGTATGCGGCGTCCCGCCTTGGGCTGTGCAGCGCCGAGACCCGACTGCCCATGGCGCCGATCTCGGATGCTGCGCGCAAGGCCGTCGACGCGGCGATCGCCAGCGTCGGCCTGTTGCAGCCCAAGGCGGCCGAGTAGGCAGTCCGAGCCGAGGCACGCCAGGAAGCACCCGATGTCCGCCAAGAAGGACGACGATCGCAAGATCGTCGCTGAGAACCGCAAGGCGCGGTTCAACTACGAGATCGAGGAAACGATCGAGGCGGGCATCATGCTGACCGGCAGCGAGGTGAAATCGCTGCGGCAGGGCAAGGCCAACATCGCCGAATCCTATGCCTCCGTGGAAGGCGGCGCGATCGTCCTGGTCAATTCCCACATCCCCGAATACACGCAGGCCGGCCGCTTCAACCACGAGCCGCGCCGGCATCGCAAGCTGCTGCTCAAGAAGCGCGAGATCGGGCGCCTGTCGGTCGCCATCCAGCGCGAGGGCATGACGCTGGTGCCGCTCGAGCTCTATTTCAACACGCGCGGCATCGCCAAGCTGCGGCTCGCCGTCGCCAAGGGCCGCAAGGTCCACGACAAGCGCGACGCCGTTCGCACGCGCGACTGGGAACGCCAGAAGTCGCGGCTGCTGCGCGAGAAGGGATGACGACGGGCCGGTTGCGAGCGGCCGCTCGCCTGGCCCGGCTTGGTACGGCGGGCGCGACGGGAATGCCTCGCGGGCGCTGCCCGCTGCGACGTGGAGAGTGAACGATACGATGTCGACCAGCAGAGCGGCGGTGACCGGCACGCCCGACCGCCACGCTGGCGCGGACGCGGGATTGCGGGAGGCGCGACGATGACGGACACCGGTGGCTTTCCCATACCGGCGGACGACGGCGGCGCAAGGCACCTGACCCGGCGCAAACGTCTGCCGGATCTGGACCTCGTCACGACACGGGGCGACACGCTGTCGCTAGGCCGCCACCCCGGCTGGCTGGTGCTCTACTGCTACACCTGGACCGGGCGCCCCGGCGTCACGAACCCGCCCGGCTGGGACGACATCCCCGGCGCCCACGGCTCGACCCCCGAAAGCATCGGCTTCTGCAATCTCCACTCGTCGTTTCGTGGTTTGGGCGCAGAGGTCGTGGGTGTGTCGACCCAGGACACCGCCTGGCAGCAGGAGTTCGCCACGCGCCTCGCATTGCCGTTCCCGCTGGCGAGCGACGCCGCCCTGGCGCTGACGCGCGCGCTCGACCTGCCGACCTTCGAGACGGGCGGCGCGACCTACCTGAAGCGTCTGACGATGGTGCTCCGTGACGGCCGCATCGAGCGCGTGTTCTATCCGGTCCATCCACCGGAGACGCATCCACGCGAAGTCCTGGCCTGGCTGTCGGCGCACCTGAGCTACGCCGTCGAGGCGCGGCCCGCGGCTGCCGCGAAGGATGGCGGGAAACACAGAGCCTGATCGTTGGAGATGGCGGCGCTCGCGCAGCCAGCGAGGACGTGAATCAGTCTATTCAGCACAGAGCCTGATCGTCGGAGATGGCTGCGCTCGCGCCGTCAGCGTTGACGCGAATGAGGCCAGCCGTGCAGCCTGATACGACCCGTTCCGGCAGAGCTCCGGCGGTTCCGTGAGGGGTGGGCGCGCAAACGGCGACGCCCGCCCTCGTTCTGTTGCGGATCAGGTCTTGGGCTTGCTCGTCTCGACCTCGCCGCGATCGACGCGGCGCGAGAAATCGGTCTGCCCGCCGGCGCTCAGAATACGCGCCTGCTCGACCCAGTTCTCCCGCTCGATGCGCCCCTTGAAATCGAGTTGCTCGCTCACGCGGGCAATCTCCTCCGGAGTCCAGTTGGCGACCTGCTCGTAGCTGGTAACGCCGAGCGCGTGCAGACGGCGCTCGATGAGCACGCCGACGCCCCGAATGCGCTTGAGGTCATCGGGTGTGGCCGAGCGCACGACTTTGCCGCCGCCTCGACCGGTTTCGCCGGGCGCAGCCGGCGGCGTCCGGTAGGCCTCGGAGCGGACCGAGCGGAAATTCGCGAGATCGGCCTTGATGCCGGCGACGCCGCCCGCCGCAGGATCGCGATTGCGCCGAATGGCGTCGGCGAGCCGCGCAGGGCGCATCGCAGGCCCAGATGGCGCCACCTCGCTGCTCTCGTCCGCCTTGCCCTGGTCGAGCTGGCGCGAGAACTCGGTCTCCCCACCCTTGGACAGGATCAGCGCCTGTTCGATCCAATTCTCGCGCTCGATACGGCCCTTGACGCCGAGGGCGTCGTTGTACTTCCGCACGTCTGCTGGCGACCAGCCGGCGATATCGCTGTAGCGCACCACGCCGCCGGCGTTGAGCAGGGTCTCGACTTCGGCCGAGACACCGCGAATACGCTGCAACTTGTCGTGCGGCTTGTGCACGGGCGCGGCGGCGGGCTGTTCCGCCGCGAATGCGGCCCTGCTGGCGACATCGGGAGAGCTCGCCGCTGGCGCGACAGCCTCCGGGATCCCCGTCCCTGCGGGCTTCTGCCGGCGAGCCACCTCCAACGCCGCCAGCGACGCAGCAATCACGGCGGGGCTCGGCGCCGGGGCACTCTTGTCCTCCGTCTCGACCGGCGCCTCGCGCACCTGCTCACGATGCGGCGGCGCAACCGGGCTCGC
>JAGRKR010000383.1:8017-8450 GCA_020442225.1 Hyphomicrobiaceae bacterium
GTCGTCGCCAGCTCGCCGCGCTCGTGACGCGACACGAAATGCGTCGTCGTGCCCTTGGCGAGGATGGCGGCCTGCTCGATCCAGTTTTCACGCTCGATACGATGGCCGAGCCCCAGCGCCGTGGCGACGCGCACGACGTCGTCGCGCTTCCAGCCGGCGATCTGCTCGTAGCGGTTCACACCCATGTCCCGCAGTCGTCCCTCGAGCGCGCTGTCGATGGCGCGGATGCGCCGGAGATCGTCGCCCCCACGCGGGGCGGGCGCCGCGACCGGCGCAACGACCGGCGCCGGATCACGCTTGGCGACCGGCACCTGCACAGTCTGCGGCGTGCCGCCGCCCGCAACGGACGGCATCGGCACGGGCAGCACGCGCTTTGCTTCGCCCGGCTCGGTCTCGCGCGCCACGCGGGCACGCTCCAGCATGGCGGCCGAAG
>JAGRKR010000384.1 GCA_020442225.1 Hyphomicrobiaceae bacterium
CGATGATCAGCTCGCGCTGGCCGCGACCGACGGGGATCAGCGCGTCGATCGACTTCAGTCCGGTGGCCATCGGCTCGTGCACGGATTTGCGCGGCAGGATGCCCGGGGCCTTGACGTCGACGCGGCGGCGCTCGGCGCCCTGGATCGGACCCTTGCCGTCGATCGGATTGCCCAGGGCGTCGACGACGCGCCCGAGCAGGCCGCGCCCGACGGGCACCTCGACGATGGCGCCCGTGCGCTTGACCGTCTGGCCTTCCTTGATGTTCTGGTCGGCGCCGAAGATGACGATGCCGACGTTGTCGACCTCGAGGTTCAGGGCCATGCCCTTGGTGCCGTCCTGGAACTCGACGAGCTCACCGGCCTGCACGTTGTCGAGGCCATAGACGCGCGCGATGCCGTCTCCGACGGACAGCACCTGCCCGATCTCGGAAACCTCGGCCTCCTGGCCGAATGTTTTGATCTGCTCTTTGAGAATTGCAGAAATTTCTGCGGCCCGGATTTCCATCAACCGACCTCTTTCAAGCGATGCTTAAGGCTGTTGAGCTTGGTCCTGAGCGAGCTGTCGACCATCCGACTGCCCAATTTCACCACCAAACCGGCGATGAGCCCAGGATCCACGCGCGTGGTGATTTGAACGTCCTTCCCGACGGACTCGCGCAGCGAGTCCTTCAGCATCTGAAGCTGAGTGTCGGTCAGGGCGACGGCACTCGTGACCTCGGCCGTGACCTCGCCGCGATGGCGGGCGGAGAGCGACCGGAAGGCCTTGATGATGTCCTCGGCGGCAAAGAGCCGCCGGTTTCGCGCGACCAGCGCGAAGAAATTCTGCGTGAGCGTCGAGATGCCGGCCTTGGCCAGAACCGCGCCCAGCGCCTGTCTCTGCTGGTCGGCGGAAAAGACCGGGCTGCCGACCAGCCGCTTGAGATCGTCGCTCGAGTCGAGCATGGCGCGAAACGTCGCCAGATCCCGCTCGATATCGGCAAGCTTACCCTCCTCGAGGGCCAGCTCGAACAGAGCGGTCGCGTAACGCCCTGCCATTCCAGAGGAAATCGGATCGTCGCCTGCCACGTCAACAGCTCTCGTTCTGCCGGATTTGCGGATTCCGCAGCGTCGACCGGACCCGGACGACACCACGGGGAAAGGGCATGCGGAACGGAGAGCGTGCGTCATGCATCGCCCACGCCCCCTCGCGAAGTCGGGGTTCCTCTAACACGTGATGTTGAGGCCTGCAACACGTGCCTCGCGCACCGTTTGCCGCATTCTCGCCATGTGGATGACATTCGGGCGCGCGGGCCGGCCCGGCGCGGTGGGATGGCGTTTGACAGCCGAGCCCTCACGCACTAATTTCCGGTGCAAATCCCTAGTCGGCCCGATCTATCGAGCCGCCGCCCTGCACAGTGCGCCCAGATCTTCGGCGCAGGGAGGCAGGGGGGTCAACGCCCGTCAGCGATGACGCCCACGGGCGCCATAGGCTATTGTCCGGGCGTCGAGCACGGAGGATTGCGTGACCACTGCCGCGTTGAGACTGGCTGACGCCGTGAACTCTGCCTGCCCGTGGTCGGGCAAGCCGATCACGCAGGACAGCCTCACGCTCTACAAGGGCGAGGTCGTGGGGTTCTGCAATCCGGGTTGCCGCGACAAGTTCGAGAAGGCGCTGCGCATGTTCGACCCGCTCGTCGCTGCCCCGTCCGGGCAGCGGTGACGGTTGCGTAGCGCGGGGAAGAACCCTGGGGGAGTGGTAATGGCGGTGTTGAAGGTCTGGGGACGCAAGACGTCGATCAACGTGCAGAAGGTCATGTGGGCCGTCGGCGAGCTCGAGCTCGAACACGAGCGGCTCGATGCGGGCGGACCATTCGGCAAGACCGATACCGCCGAGTACGGACGGCTCAATCCCAATCGCCTCGTGCCGGTGATCCAGGACGGCGACTTCGTGATGTGGGAGAGCAACGCCATCGTCCGCCATCTCGCACAGAAGCACAGCCGTGGGGGCCTCTCGCCCGCCGACGAGGAGACCTACGCCATCGCCGACCAGTGGATGGAGTGGGCGTCGACGATGCTCTACGGCGACATCATCCAGACCTGCTTCCTTGGCCTCGTGCGCACCCCGGCGGCCGACCGGAACACCCGCGCCATCGCCGAGGCGGCGGCCGCAGCCGGCCGCAAGCTCACGATCCTCGACGAGCAGCTCAAGAACCGCTCCGCCATTCTCGGCGACCGGCTCACGATCGCCGATATCGGCGTCGGCGCGTTGATGTATCGCTACTTCAACCTCGACATTCCCCGGCCGAAATTGACGAACGTCGAGGCCTGGTACAAGCGGCTCACCGCCCGGCCGGCCTACGCCGAGCACGTGATGATCGATTTCGCGGACATGAAGGTGCCGGGCGCATGAGCACCCTCCACACTCCTTCCATCCGGCCCTCGAACAAGACAACCAGGCGGATATGATGTTCCAGTCCCTTTCCGACCGTCTGTCCGGCATTCTGGGCAAGCTGACGCGACGTGGCGCGCTGACCGACAGCGACGTCGCCGAGGCGATGCGCGAGGTGCGCCGCGCACTGCTCGAGGCCGATGTCGCGCTCGACGTCGTCCGGTCCTTCACCGATCGCGTGAAGGCCAAGGCGGTCGGCCAGGAGATCGTCAAATCGGTCACGCCCGGCCAGATGGTCGTCAAGCTCGTCCACGACGAACTCGTCGAGACCCTGGGCTCGGAGGCCCAGCCCATCGATCTCAACGCCCCCGCGCCGGTGGCCATCATGCTGGTGGGCCTGCAAGGCTCGGGCAAGACCACGACATGCGCGAAGATCTCCAAGCGCCTCACCGATCGCGACAAGCGCAAAGTCCTGATGGCCTCGCTCGACACGCGGCGTCCGGCGGCGCAGGAGCAGCTTCGCGTGCTCGGCGAGCAGACGGGCGTCGCGACCTTGCCGATCGTCGCCGGCCAGACGCCCCAGCAGATCGCCCGCCGCGCGCTCGAGGCCGCCAAGCTCGGCGGCTACGACGTGGTCATGCTCGACACCGCCGGCCGCATCCACATCGACGAAGGGCTGATGGCCGAGACCGCGGAGATCCGCGACATCTCGCATCCCCATGAGACGCTGCTCGTTGCCGATAGCCTCACCGGCCAGGACGCCGTCAACCTCGCCAAGTCGTTCAACGAGCGCATCGGCATCACCGGCATCGTACTGACCCGCATCGACGGCGACGGTCGTGGCGGCGCGGCGCTCTCGATGCGCGCGGTCACCGGCAAGCCCATCAAGCTGCTCGGCACGGGCGAGAAGTGGGACGCCCTCGAGGACTTCCATCCCGAGCGCGTGGCAAGCCGCATCCTCGGCATGGGCGACGTCGTCTCCCTGGTCGAGAAGGCCGCCCAGACGATCGACGCCGAGAAGGCGCAGCAGATCGCGCAAAAGATGCGCAAGGGCGAGTTCGATCTCGAGGACCTCGCCGAGCAGCTCCGTCAGATGCAGCGCATCGGCGGCATGTCCAGCATGCTCGGCATGCTTCCCGGCATCGGCAAGATGAAGAAGCAGATCGACGCCGCCAACGTCGACGACAGCGTTTTCAAGCGCCAGCAGGCCATCATCTCCTCGATGACTCCGAGGGAGAGACGCCTGCCGAAGGTGCTCAACGCCTCGCGCAAGAAGCGGATCGCGGCGGGGTCGGGCACCAAGGTCGAGGACATCAACAAGCTCATCAAGATGCATCGCCAGATGGCCGACNNNNCATGATGAAGGCCATGGGCAAGAACAAGGGCCTGCTCGGCCGGCTGTTCGGCGGCGGCGGCATGCCCGAGCCGACGCCGGAGATGCTCGAGCAGGCGAAGCGCGCCGGACTGCCCGGCGGGCTGCCGGGGCTGCCCCAGGGCGCACCGCTGCCCAGGGGACTGCCGGGACTTGGCGGAGGCCTGCCAGGACTGGGCGGCGCACCGCGGCTGCCAGGATTGCCGGGGAAGAAGAAGTAGCCGGCAGCACGGCACAACACCCCACTTTCGACCCGCCCTCGCGCACTGCGCGGTTGGTGGGACATCACCGAACAAGCCGGGTCGGCGCTCCGAGGACCCGGCGACGTCACACACCATCACCGGAGAAAGAGGAAGACTGACGAATGGCACTGAAAATCCGACTGTCCCGCGGCGGCGCCAAGAAGCGGCCCTACTACTACGTCGTCATCGCCGACGCGACGTCACCGCGCGACGGGCGCTTCATCGAGCAGGTCGGCACGCACAATCCGCTGCTGCCCAAGGATCACGCCGAGCGCGTGAAGCTCAACGTCGAGCGCATCAAGCACTGGCTGTCGGTCGGGGCGCAGCCCACGGATCGCGTGCTGCGCCTGCTGGACGCCGCCGGGCTCGCCAAGCGTCCCAAGCGCAACAACCCGAACAAGGGCCTGCCCGGCAAGAAGCGCCAGGACCGCGAGGCCGCCGCCAAGGAAGCCGCGCAGAAGGCCGCCGAGAGCGGCGGACAGCCGGCCGCCTGACGACGGCGTTGCGCGCGTGCGATCGGTCGAGAGAGCCA
>JAGRKR010000038.1 GCA_020442225.1 Hyphomicrobiaceae bacterium
CATGTAGATGCAGACCTGCTCGCGAGCGATCCCGCCCAGCAGGTACGTCGTGCCGGCGAAGATGCCGATGAACATGTAGGCGATGGCCGGCGCGTTGCCCGTGACGAGTTCGCGCGCGAGCTTCGGCGCGTCGTCGAAGTAGAAGACGAAGGCACCGCCCGTGGCGAGCGCGATCAGGAGCCACGAGAGATGCGTCATTACCTTTCTGAAGATCTTGTTGGCTCCCCAGGGCTCCTTGTCGAGCCGCATGCGCTGATTGCGATCCCCCTGCCAGAACCGCTCGACGGCGATCATGAGATCGGTCCACACCGTCTGCGGGCACGTGTAGCCGCACCAGACGCGGCCGGCGACGGAGGTGATCAGGAACAGAGCCAGGGATGCCAGAACCAGCAGGCCGGTGACGTAATAGAACTCCTGCGGCCAGATCTCGAGGAAGAAGAAGAAAAAGCGCCGAGTCGGGAAGTCGAGCAGCACGGCCTGATCGGGCAGATGCGGCCCGCGATTCCATCTGAGCCACGGCAGCACGTAGTAGATGCCGAGCGTCAGGATCATGACGATCCACTTGATATTGCGGAACAGGCCCTTCGCGCGCCGCGCGTAGATCTTCTGACGGCCCGCATAGAGATCGCGCGTCTCCTTGCGGTTGACGGCCTCGGCCGCCACGACCGCAATGCCCGGCGCGGCCTCGCTCCCGGCGAGGGGCGAGATATAGGCGTCCCGATCGGGCTTGTTCGCTGCGTCCACGTTGCTCATCGCCTGTCCTGCAGCCAGCGGTCCAATGCCCGCTTCAGTCCTGCGAGCCAGCCGCGATCTCCGTCACCGACAGCAACAGAAGATTCGGGCAATCGCTCGACCTGTAAAGGTGCGGCGGCGGGCAGCATGCCCGCCGTCGTCGTGCTCTCGGGTTCCCCCGCCCCTGCACCCTCATCGCCGCGCACGGCCAGACAGAGACAGCAGGTGCACATGGCAACCCCTTATTTTACGCCACCGCCGAGCGAATGAACGTAGACGGTGAGCATCTTGATCGTGACGGGATCAAGCCGGCCTTCCCAATGCGGCATCACGCCACCTCGTCCAGTCCGGATGCTCTCGACGATGTCGGCACGCCGCCCGCCGTAGAGCCAGATGCCATCCGTCAGGTTCGGCCCGCCCTGCTGCTGCATGCCCTTTCCGTCCTTGCCGTGGCAAGACGCGCACTGCTGGGCAAACACCTTCTCGCCGCGAGGCACAGCCGCTGCGTCGGTGGAGCGACGCGAGAGGCTGAGGACGTACTCGGCGACATCGGAGATCTCGCTATCCTTCAGCAGCTTGTCGACGCCGAACTTCGGCATGTCGCTGATGCGGGTGCTCGCGTGAGTCGAGCGGATCCCGTGGAGCAGCGTCTTCTCGATGTCGGCGAGCCGGCCACCCCAGATCCAGTCGTCATCGTTGAGATTGGGATAGCCGACCGTGCCGGCGGCGCCACGCCCATGGCAGGGCGCGCAGTTGTCGCCGAAGGCTGCCGCACCGCCCGCCCGAGCGAAGGCGAAGAGGTCCGGTTTCTTCTGAATGTCGGCGAGAGGCGTCGCCTTGATGCCCTCGACGAACTTCGTCTGACGGGCCTTGGCTGCAGCGATCTCGTCCGTCACCGTCTGTCGCTGGCTGTACCCCCAGATGCCCTTCGTATAGCCGTTGAGCGTCGGCCATGCCGGGTAGACGATCCAGTAGCCGATGGACCAGATGATGCTGACGTAGAAGACGTAGAGCCACCACTTCGGCAACGGCTTGTTGAGCTCCCTCAGGTCGCCGTCCCAGACGTGACCCGTGGTCTCGATGCCGGATACTTCGTCGACGTGCTTCTCAGCCATGTCTGCCCCCAGTCCTCGTGTTCTGCTCGTCTCCTTCGAGCGGCAGACGCGCAGCGCGATCGAATTTCTGCTTGTTGCCGGGCCACAAGGCGTAGACGAGGACGCCGGCGAACAAGAGCGTGAACAATGCCATCGCCGTGATCTGCGAGACGAAGGCAACGGTTTGATAAGTCATGGGTTATTGCCTCCTCACCGCAGATTGGGACCTTTGGCGTCGAACTTGGTGAAATCGACGAGTGTGCCGAGCACCTGCAAGTAGGCGATCATGGCATCAAGCTCGGTAATCTCATCCGGCTTGCCGTCGAAGACCCGGGAGTCCGCCTTGGGATAGCGCTTCTGCAGCTCTCGCCGCGACCGGCTGCCTCCCTTGGCCTGCAGCTCGAGATCGGACTTCGCCAGCTTGATCATCTCGTCCGTGTAGGGGACGCCGACGATCTGGTTCGCCCGCAGACGCGCCGCGATGTCGTCGTACTTGAGCTTGCGCTTCTCGAGGAACGGGTAGCCCGGCATGATCGACGCCGGTACGAGGGCCGACGGCTTGCGCATGTGCTCGACGTGCCAGGCGTCCGAGTACTTGCCGCCAACACGCGCCAGATCGGGCCCGGTACGCTTCGAGCCCCACTGGAACGGNNATGGTCGTACATGCTCTCGGCCGCGAGAGAGTAGTGGCCATAGCGCTCGACCTCGTCGCGCAACGAGCGGATCATCTGGCTATGGCAGTTGTAGCATCCCTCACGGATGTAGATGTCGCGCCCCGCCAGCTCGAGCGGAGTGTAGGGGCGCATGCCTTGCACCTTCTCGATCGTCGATTTGAGAAAGAACAGAGGCACGAGTTCGACGAGACCGCCGATAGCCACCGCGATCAGGATGCCGATCAGCATCACGATCGAGTTCTTTTCGAAGACTTCATGTTTCATGGATAGGTCCCCGTTCACGCAGCCGGAGTAGCAAGCGCGCCCGGACGGAACTCCGGAGCGGCGGCCACAGCGGGTTGATCAGCGGCATCGACCGGCTCATCGCCTCGCACGGTCCGCCAGACGTTGTAGGCCATGATCAGCGAGCCGAGGACGAACAGCAGTCCACCGACGGCGCGGATGATGTAGAAGGGCTTCATGGCCTCGACCGTCTCGATGAACGAGTACGAGAGGAAGCCGAGCTTGTCGTAGGCCCGCCACATCAGACCCTGCAGGATGCCCGACACCCACATGGAGGTGATGTAGAGCAGGATGCCGAGGGTCGAGATCCAGAAGTGCCACTCGACGAGCTTGAGCGAGTAGAGCGCCTTGCGCTTCCACAGCCACGGAACGAGACAGTAGACGGCGCCGAAGGTGACCATGCCGACCCAGCCGAGCGCA
>JAGRKR010000385.1 GCA_020442225.1 Hyphomicrobiaceae bacterium
GACGACCACGTCGAGATCGGCTACCTGCCGATACGGGCGACGGACGAGGGGCGGCGCGTCTGCGCGTGGCCCGAGCGCTTCTATCAATGGCACCGCGAGGGGTTCGAGTTGCCGTCGGGCGGCGTGCTGCTGGCTGAAGGCGGGCCCGGCGCGGCCTTCGAGAACCAGGCCTTCCGCTACGGTCCAGCCGCCGTCGGCCTGCAATTCCATGCCGAGATCACCTTCGCGCAGGTGCATCGCTGGACCGGCATGAGCCGCCATCGGCTCGTGCTCAAGGGCGCGCGTCCGCGTCACGAGCACATCCACGGCCACTTCCATCACGCACCCCACGTCCACGCCTGGCTCGACGCCTTCCTGAGCCGCTGGCTCGAAGGCCGCCTGGATCAAGCCGAGCCGGCATCGTCCGCCAGCGCGGGCGTCCCCGAGCCTCGCTGAGGGGCGTCGCCCGCCTGCGAGGCGCGAGCGTCGGCCGATCCGGCGTGCGGCGTTTGCAAAATTGCAAGCATTGGCTGCCACTCTCGACGAATGCGCCGCGTTCAGGTGTTGCGTATGATGGCGCATGTGGTCCGGCCGGGGTCGTGTCGGTATTCGCGTTCTCCTTGGTCTCGGCCGGACTAGTTCCCCGCTTTGTCACCAGGTTCGTCTTGCAGGCGCGCCGCGCACCGGTTGCGCGGCGCTTGCGTTCGCGCTGGCGTCGCGCCAGCCTGCTGTCAGCAAGTGCGAGCGGGCACGAGGGAGAACCATGGACATGACAATCAGGGTGTGGGGGCGTCCGACGTCGGCGCGAACGCAGAAAGTCCTGTTGGCATTGGCGGAGCTCGGCCTTCAGGCGGATCTCGTGCTGGCCAGCGCGACCATGGGGGCGGGCGGCCACGTGTCGAAAGGCAACGCCGCCTTCGGCATCGTCGATACCGCGGCCTACCGGGCGATGAATCCCAACGGAACCGTGCCGACCATCGACGATGACGGCTTCGTGCTCTGGGAGTCGAATGCCATCGTGCAGTATCTCGGCATGCGCCATGGCCCCGAGCTGTTCTACGGCAACGACATCCGTCTGTTCGCCTCGGCGAGCCGGTGGATGATGTGGGAGAACAACCAGCTCATTCCGCCGATGCACGAGCTGGTCATGCAGTTGATCCGCCTGCCTGCCGACAAGCGCGACCCGGCGAAGGCCGAGGCGGCGCGGCAGCGGCTCGCCCGCGAGCTGACCATCGTCGACGGCGTGCTCGCGGGCTCGCGCTACATTGCCGGTGAGCGCTGGACCATGGGCGACATTCCGCTCGCCATCCGGGTGCATCGCTGGCACCTGCTCGACATCGAGCGGCCGGCACTGCCCCATATTGCGCGCTACTACGACGATCTGCGCGCACGCCCGGCGTTTGCGGCGATCGCCGATCCGGCCATGCACGTCGAAGGCTGAGGCGCGGCTGTGCCGTGGTCGCCCGCGCCTGTCAGGCGCGCGCCTGTGCACCGATCACCGCACGAGGCCTGGCGGCGACGGGCTCGCGCGTGCGCCCCTGCCGACGCCACGCCCTCTATCCCGGGCCGGCTGGCCTCAGTCCCTCAGCTCTGCCGGCACCACGCCGCCATTCTGGGCGAGCTTGGTCATGACCTGCTTGTGCAGCCACACGTTCATGGTCGCCGTGTCCTTGGTGTCGCCGGTGTAGTTCAGCTCCCCGGCAAGCTCACGGCGGGCCGACAGGCTGCTGTCGAGATCGAGCAGCTTCATCAGGTCGACGATCGACCGGCGCCAATCCAGGTTCTCGCTCGCCTCCTCCGCGAGCTTGTCCAGCTTGGCTGTGACGTCGACGGTCGAGATCGGGCTTCCAGGAGTCGCCGCCGCCGGTGTCGCGGCCTCGGCCTTGGTGCTGCCGCCAAAAATCGAGGAGACGATCTTTCCGAGAATGCTCATGGTAATGCTCCTGGTTGCAGAATGCGGAGGGGCCATCCACGGCCCGGATGCTCCGCCATTCCGGCGTCTGATGGCCGGAGCTTGGCACGCCGGCCCTGGCGGGTCCAGTGCCGACCGTGCACGAGTTCCGTCTACGGCCTGATCTTTACCGTGCGGCCACCAGCGAGCCCGACGATCACGACGGTTCGGCCGCCGTGTCGCTCGACCGCGAAATCGGCGGCGGCGGCGGCCGGCAGGCGCTTCCTCGCGATCTCCCGCACACCGCCGCGGAAGGAGAGAAAGCGCAGCGACCGCCGGTCGAACGAGGGGACCGCCAGATCCGCGACGCCGTCGCCATCGAAGTCCGCGACCGCCGCCAGCCCGAGGTGCCGCGAGCCGATGATGTGGTTCGACGTGTCGTCCACGCGGGCGATCTCGCGCAGCCGGCCGCCGTCGAGCGTCCACAGCCGCAGGCGGCCGAGCGCGTGCGGCATCTGCACGTAGGCGACATCGAGGCGTCCGTCGCCGTCGAAGTCGGCGATGCCCGCCGGGTTGAGCCACGTATTGGCGCGGCCTGTCGGTGGCGTCTCGGCGATGATCCCGAGCCGTCCGTCGCGGATGGCGATCACCACCAGGGCAGCGCCGCGGGTCTTGTGCGAGCGCACCAGCACGATCTCGTCCCGGCCGTCCCCGTCGAGGTCGGCAAGGCGCGGGAGGCGGTCCTCGAAAACGGACTCCGGCGGCAGCGTCAAGGTCAGGAGGCGGCCGTCCCTCAGGCGCACCTTGAGGCTCGCCGCTTCATAGCGCGCGCCGAGCACGAAATGCCGGTAGCGGTCCGTCGGATCGGCGAGCCAGGCCTCGGCGATGACGTTGGCGCCGCGGGCGAGGCGGTGGTCAGGCAGGGCGCCAGGGTAGCGCTCGCGGGCCGTCGTGCCGGCGAGCGCCGGGGTGAGCAGCAGGACGATGAGCAGGAATGGGGAAAGTCGCATGGGACGGGGACCGCTCGGACAGGGGAGGGATCCCAGTTAGCAGATTCAGCGATCACGGCCCTTCAACTCTGTGCGGTCCGGCGTGCAGCCTTGGTGGATCGCCTCGCGTGTCGACGTGAGGCCGGGGTGTGGCAAGTTTGGCTCACAGCGTTCAGAAAAATGCGCGGCGAACGGTGCAATTCTGAAAATTGCGCCTAAGATTATGCAGGGGTCGCACGGCCCCTGAGCGTTTTGGGTCCAAACAAGGGGAGAATGCCATGCTGAAGAAGATTTTGACGGTTCTCGCACTGACGACCGGAGCCGTCGCCATCATGCCCGCCGACGCCTACGCCTACTACTGCCGCGCGCGCAGCCCGAGCGCCTGGGGCGCCGGCTGGCACAACTACGATCTTGGCTACGCCCGTCGCCGGGCTCTGCGCGAGTGCGCCGCCCGCACGCCGCGCCATCAGGTCTGCCGCATCACCTTCTGCCGCCGCGGTGGGCCGCGCTAAGAGCCCGCTCAGTGGCAGGGCCTCGCTGAGGCCTCGCCGCGCGTTGGTGAGCCGCACCCTGGCAGGAACATCCGGGGTGCGGTTTGCGGGCATGAGCGGTCGCGGGCGTGCTCCGCGACGGCATGCCGGGCGCGTGCCGTCAGTGCACGCCGAGCTCGCCGGCGATGCTTGGCAGCAGGCCGCCCGCCCGCAGCGTCTCCAGTTCCTCCGCCGTATCCGCGCGCAGGTGCACGGCAATCCTGTCCATGGCTCCATCCGCCCGCCGCACCACGAGGGTGCAGGCGAGTGCGTCGGCGAACGCCGCCGGCAGATCCTCGAGATCGAACGTCTCCGTACCGTCGAGCCTCAGCGTCTTGCGGGTCGTTCCGGCGGGCAGCTCGCACGGCAGGATGCCGGCGTTGATCAGGTTCGTGCGATGGATACGCTCGAAGCTCTCCGCGACGACCGCGCGGATGCCGGCCAGCAGACAGGCGCGGGCCGCCGTATCGCGTGAGGAGCCGGAGCCGTAGTCGCGGCCGGCGATCACGATGCTGGCCTCGCCGCGGTCGCGATAGCGCTCGGCGGCGTCGTAGATCGCCATGACCTCGCCGCCCGGCTCGAGGCGCGTCAGGCCTCCCTCCTGTCCGCCGACCATCTCGTTGCGCAGGCGGATGTTGGCGAACACCGAGCGCACGACCACGTCGGGCTGGGCGCGGCGGGTGCCGTAGCTGTTGAAATCCCGGGGCGTGATGCCGCGCGCGATCAGATACCGCCCGGCCGGCGACGTCTCGGGGATGTGACCAACGGGGGCGATATGGTCTGTCGTGATCTGGTCGCCCAGGATCGCCAGCGGGCGCAGGCCGCGGATGGTGGTCACGCCGGTGCTCCCCGCCGGGGTGCTGAAGTAGGGCGGGTCGCCCAGATACGTGCTGTCCTGGCCGAAATCGTAGAGCGTGCGCGTGCCGGCGGTGGGCAGGGCCTGCCAGTCGGGCGAGCCTTCGAAGAGGTGAGCGCGGGTCTCGCTGAAGAGATCGGGCGTGATGGTCTCCGCCACCAGGCGCGCCACCTCGTTCGGGTCCGGCCAGAGGTCGGCGAGCCGCACGGGCGCACCCGAGCTGTCCGTGCCGAGCGGGTCGTGCTCGAGGTCGATGAGCGTCGAGCCGGCGAGCGCATAGGCGACGACCAGCGCCGGCGAGGCGAGGAAGCTCGCGGGCGCCAGCGGATGGATGCGGCCGGCGAAGTTGCGGTTGCCGGAGAGTACTGCCGCGCAGGCCAGCCCGTTCGACGTGATGGCTTGCTCGATCTCCGGCGCGAGCGGCCCCGACATGCCGTTGCAGGTCACGCAGGCGAAACCGGCGATATTGAAGCCGAGCGCGTCCAGGTGCTCCTGCAGACCGGCGCGGGCGAGATAGCCGGCGACGGCGGCGGAGCCCGGTGCCAGCGAAGTCTTGACCCAGGGCTTCGACTTCAGGCCGAGTTTGACGGCGTTGCGTGCCACCAGGCCCGCGGCAATCAGCACCGAAGGGTTGGAGGTGTTGGTGCAGGAGGTAATTGCCGCAATAGCCACATCGCCATGGCCGAGATCGTAATCCTCGCCTTCCACCTTGTAGCGGCGGCCGGC
>JAGRKR010000386.1 GCA_020442225.1 Hyphomicrobiaceae bacterium
TGGCTGCTCAATCCGGCCAAGGTCTTTCCGCTCGATGCGCGGCGCCAAGGCGATCTCGACGCCGGCGCGGGGGGTGTCTAGTGCTGCCACTCATGCGACCTGGCGACGAGCGCGAGCTCGCGCGCATTCTGGCCGAGGCGACGAGCACGTCGACGCCGCTCGAGATCATGGGCTCGGGCACGAAGGCCGCCATCGGCCGGCCGATGCAGACGGCCGCCAATCTCTCGGCCAAGGCCATGCGCGGCATCACGCTCTACGAGCCGACCGAGCTGGTCATGTCGGCGCGGGCCGGTACGACACTCGCCATCGTCGAGCGGGAGCTCTACGACCGCCGGCAGATGCTGGCCTTCGAGCCCATCGACCTGGCGCCGCTCGTCGGCGGTGAGCCGCGCCAGGCCTCGATCGGCGCCGTCTTCGCCACGAACTCCTCGGGCAGCCGCCGGATCAGCGCCGGCGCGGCGCGCGATCATCTGCTCGGCGTGCGCGCCGTGACCGGCGCCGGCGAGATCTTCAAGTCCGGCGGGCGCGTCATGAAGAACGTGACCGGCTACGACCTGTGCCGCGGCATCGCCGGGAGCTGGGGCACGCTCGCGGTCATGACGGAGGTGACGTTCAAGGTGCTGCCGATGCCCGAGGAGACGCGGACGCTGATCTTCCTCGGCCTGCCGGACGAGATCGCCGTCGAGATCATGTGCACCGCCATGGGCTCGCCCTATGAGGTCACCGGCGCAGTGCACCTGCAGCAACCGCTCGCCATGCGTCTCTGGCACGCCGGCCTCAACGCCACGCGCCGCTCCGTGACGGCGCTGCGCCTCGAGTATTTCTCGAGTTCGATCGGCTACCGGTCCGGCAAGCTCAAGGAGATGCTTGCCGCCTATGGCGAGGCCGAGGAGCTCGATCAGGAAGGCTCGCTGTCGTTCTGGGACGAGCTGCGCCAGCTTTCCTATCTCCAGGAGTCGAGCCGGCCGGTCTGGCGCATTTCCACCGGGCCACGTGAGGCCCCCCGCATCGTCCAGGCGATCTCGGCCTACATGGAGTGCGCGGCCGTGTACGACTGGTCCGGCGGGCTGGTGTGGGCCGAGGTGCTGCCGGCCGCCGACGCCGGCGCCTCCGACATCCGGCGCGTGATCGCTACGCACGGCGGGCACGCCACGCTCATTCGTGCGGAGCCGGCCGTGCGGGCGTCCATCGACGTGTTCCAGCCGCTCGATCCTGGCCTGGAAGCGCTGACGCGCCGCCTCAAGACCACCTTCGATCCCGCCGGCATCCTCAACCCCGGGCGCATGTATGCGAGCATGTGAAGAACGCCGGCGCCCGCAAATGCAGACTCGACAAATCGGCCGTCGATCGACAAGCCTATCACGAGCCTTCGCGCGACATTGATCCAGGCGGGTTCCTGCTCGCCACAACGCGAAACCGGTAGCATGCAGACCAATTTCACCACCGAGCAGCGGGCCGACCCGCGGATCGCCGAGGCCGACCGGATTCTCCGCCGCTGCGTCCATTGCGGCCTGTGCACCGCCACCTGTCCGACCTACCTCGTGCTTGGCGACGAGCGCGACAGTCCGCGTGGCCGCATCTATCTGATCAAGGACATGCTCGAGGGCGAACGCAAGGCGAGCGGTGAGGTGCGCTTCCACGTCGATCGCTGTCTGTCCTGCCTCTCCTGCATGACGACGTGCCCCGGCGGGGTCGACTACATGCATCTGGTCGACATCGCCCGGGCGCACATCGAGGAGACCGGCAGTCGCAGCCTCAAGTCGCGACTCGTGCGCAACATGCTCGCCGCCGTCGTGCCGCACCCCAATCGCTTCCGCATGGCGATCAAGGCGTCCGCCTTCGGCCGGCCGTTCATTCCGCTGTTCCGGCGGCTCGGGCTCGAGGAGATCGCCGCCATGCTGGAGCTGGCGCCGACGCGTGCGCCCGGCAAGGCGAAGTTCGATGGGCCCGGCACCGCCGTCACCAAGGAGGAGCGCCGTAAGCGCGTGATCCTGCTCGCCGGCTGCGCGCAACAGGTGCTGCGCCCCGAGATCAACGACGCCACCATCCGCCTGCTGGCGCGGCGCGGCATCGACGTCGAGGTGGCCGCCAATGCGGGCTGCTGTGGCGCCCTCGTCCACCATATGGGCCGCGAGCGCGCCGCCATCGAGCAGGCCAAGCGCAACGTCGACGCCTGGACTCACGTCATGGAGAAGGGGCCGGTCGATGCCATCATCATGAACGCCTCCGGGTGCGGCACGATGGTCAAGGACTATGGCCACCTGCTGAAG
>JAGRKR010000387.1 GCA_020442225.1 Hyphomicrobiaceae bacterium
TCGATCAGTCCCGTCGGATCGATACGAACCTCTGTCGCCAGAAAGGCGTCGACTGCCGACTCGATGGCTTGCCGCGCCCGCGCCAGACGCCTCGCAGCCATGGCGAGGGCAGCGGTGCCGAGGCCGGCGCCCGCCAGCGTCGGGGCAATCCGACGCAGCCGCGCGCGCTCGAACGCGGTCAGCTCGTTGCTCGGGTCCTCGCTCCAGGCGATGCCCGCGGCGCCGACGCAGCGTGTCAGCTCGTCCTTGCCGACGGACAGCATCGGCCGCACGAGCATGCCCGGGCCGAATGGGGTCGCGGGCGCCATGCCGGCCAGCCCGTCGAGCCCACTCCCGCGCGCCAATCGCATGAGCAGCGTCTCTGCCTGATCGTCGGCGTGGTGCGCCGTGACGAGGGCGTCGATCGCCAGCTGGCGCATGGCCGTCTCGAGGAGTGCGTAGCGGGCTGCGCGGGCGCGCTCCTGCACGGCCGAGCCGACTCGGCTCTGCTGCCAGACGAGCGTGCGGTGCGCGAACCCGAGCGCCCGCGCGGCGGCTTCGACCGAGAGGGCCTCGTTGCAAGACGTGGGGCGCAGGCGATGATCGACCGTCAGGACGGTGATCTCGGGGGGCGATGCCAGGCGGCGGCGCCAACGGGCAGCGAGATGCATCAGCGCCGTGCTGTCCGCGCCTCCCGATACCGCGAGACCGAGATGACGATAGCCGGCGAGGCTCGCCAGGAGCTGCTCCAGGTGGCGTCCGCACGAAGCGTCACGGTCATGCGGCCTGTCCTGCCGCCCGCCCGTCTCGCCACGACCGCCGTCCGTCAAGTCAGCATCCAACCTTCCGACGCTCGACGCTCGCGCGATGGCGCAGGTCCTGCGGCATCGCCGGGAATTTCCGGCCCAGCTCGTCGAAGGTCGCACAGGATTCGCCCTTCTGACCGAGCCGGTGCAGCGAGATGGCCAGCTTGAGCAGACTGTCGGGCGCCTTCGGGCCAGCCGCGTAGTCCTGATAGCCCTTGAAGAATGCCCCGGCAGCCTGACGGTACTTGCCGCGGATGAAATAGGTTTCGCCCAGCCAGTACTGGGCGTTGCCGGCGAGGCGATCCTTCGGATAGCGCGAGAGGAAATCCTGGAATGCGGCCTCGGCCGCCCCATAGTCGTACTGGAGCAGGAAGTTGTAGGCCGCCTGATAGGCCTCCTGCGGGCTGCCGGTCGGCTGCACCGCCACCGGGCTCGGCTGGGGCTGCCCGTCGCCGTCGCGGATGATCCTGCCGATCGGGTCCTGTCCGCGCTTGATCTCGATGTCGCCGAATCCCTTGGGCGGCGGTCCGGCCGGCGGGGGTGCGGCAGCCTGCCGACGATCCGGGCGGACGGGCTCAAGCGCCCCGCGTCGGTCCGGCTCCGGCACGCCGCGGCCGGCCTGCATGGCGCGCATCTGCTCCGCCAGCCGCTCGATCTGGGCGGTCAGCGCCTTGATCTGGATCTCGAGCGATTCGACGCGAGCGGAATCGCCTCGCATGATCGGCTGCGAAGCCGGCCCCCGTGCGGGAGCGCCGCCGGACTTCGCGAGCGATTCGAGCGTGCCGATGACCACCTGCATGTCCACCAGCTGCTCCTCGATCTGATCGAGGCGGCGGCGCACTTGCCCGTCTCCAGCCTGCGGCTTGTCCTTGTCGGCAGTCGGCCGTCCCTGGGCGGGCTTCTTCGGGGTGGTCTGGCGCTGCTGCGCCACGACGATGGTACCGTCGCGCGTCGCCTCGGCGGCGGTCGATCCGGCCGCGACCAGAAGAGCCACGGCCAACCCTGCCCTGAGTGAATATGTCATGGTTTTCATAGCCTCGCCGCGCCTCCGACGGCACCTTCGCCCGAGATGAACGCCGCCGACGACCTGCGGCGGGCCGCACGCACCTCGCACTCGCCAGCGCCGCCCCCCGATACCCGCCGGACTCCGGCCGATCGAAGCAGGCTGGACGTGTCACCCTTGCTTGCCGGTGTTCGTCTTGTCAATTGAAAGCCCCCAAAGGGAACGCGCACGTCGCTCCGGTCCTATCTGCGACTGAGATGCCTGCCATCGTCGGACTTCAGCCCCGGCGCCACGATCTTCGTCTCCACGCGTCGATTCTGCGAGGCGCACGCCTGCGACTGGCAGATCGCCACGGGCCGCCGCTTACCCTCGGCGCGCACGTCGATCCGCTCTGCCGCCACGCCTTCCGAGATCAGGCGCTTGCGCACCTCCTCGGCGCGTTGCAGCGACAGCGAGTGATTGAGGTCCTCCGAGCCACGCTCGTCGGCGTGGCCGACGACGACGATCCGAATCGAGCGGTTCTGCTGCAGCCAGCGCGCCTGCCGCGTCAGCACCACACGGGCCTTTGCGCCGAGAGCGGCATGCCCCTCGCTGAAGAACACGCGGTCCCCGACGTTCAGCTTGAACTCCGCCATGAGCATGCGCAGCCGCTGCAGCGCCACCGCCGGCAGCGCCGGCGTCTTGCCCGGCTTGAGTCCTTCGCTCGGCATCGGCCTGCCCTGACGGGCCTGATCGAGCCGGCCGAGAATGCTTTTGGCGCGGCGTGCCTCCTCGCTGTCGGGATAGCGCTGAACGATGAGCGCGAAGATGCGCCGCGCCGCAACAATGCTGCCGCGCTCCAGCTCCGTCAGGGCATCGGCGTAAAGCTCCATCGCCTGAAGCTCGCGCGGCGACGGCCAGGTGGGACGCAGCGGCGCGGCCGTCGGCGGCATGCGGCGCTGCGGCTCGGCTTGCGCCACCCGCAGGACGGCGTGGCCCTGGCGCAGGTTCGCACCATCCAGGCGCGCGCCATCCAAAGCGGCCGGACGCGCGAACGCCGATGCAGATGGGACGGCGGCGTGGCACGCCAACGCCAGCACAACGGCGCCGATCAAGGCCGCGACCGCCCTCAGCCGCAACTCCTTACGCACACACACCTTCAAGCGCCTACGATGCCTCGTCATGGCTCACTCGTGGCCGAGCATTTTGTCGAAAGTTAGCTGAGGTCCCAGCGCTGCGAGACGCGGGACGGGCACCATCCGTACGCGCAGGACCATGTGTCCTGGCAGCCACAGTCAGCGCCGACCATCACAGGTTGCATGTCGTCGCCGACGCGCCGACAGTCTCCCGCGTCGCGCCGCAGCACAGCCAGACCGGCCCGTCAGGAGCCGACCCGCTTGTTGAGTACGGTCTGTGCCCGCCTGTTCTGGGACCAGCAGGAGATGTCGTTGCAGACGGCCACCGGCCGCTCCTTGCCGTACGAGATCGTGCGAATGCGCGCGGGATTGATTCCCTGCGAGCCAAGGAACGCCCGTACAGTCGCCGCACGGCGGGCTCCCAGCGCGATGTTGTACTCGCGCGTGCCACGCTCGTCCGCGTGCCCCTCGATCGTGATGGTGAACTGCGGATAGCGGCGCAACCACTGCGACTGCTTGGTCAGCGTCTGGCGCGCTTCCGGCGTGAGGTCGACGCTGTCCGTGGTGAAGTAGACGATGTCACCGACGTTGACCGCGAAATCGCGCTGCGTCCCCGGCACCACCGGCCCGCCTTCGCGGCCGAACCGTCCAGGCCCGAACCGGCCGTCGGCTGCTGGGTCTTGATTCGCGCAGGCAGCGAGCCCCGCCATGGCCACGGCCACAAGCCCCAGGCGCACAAGCTTCGGCAGCATCCTCGCCCTCGCCATCACCCGATCCTTTTTTCCCTCACAGCCCAGCGCGACACTCGCGCTCTTCGGGCCATCTCTGCACCGGCCGCACGCGGCGACACGGCTGATGGTAGCCTTCACGTCACTAGACACAGGCTCGGTCGAAATTAAGACCGCAGCCCGTCAAAATCTGACTTTAGTGTGCGGATTTCAAGAAAATCCTGAGCGTAATCCCAAGGAAAGCCGCGCCTTACGGGGTCGCTTGGCGGCTCGTCTTGGCCGGCGCTTCCCGGAGCTTGCTCCCTCCGGCATATCGCTCCTGGCCGTCAGGCGGCGTCAGACCAGTCATCGACTTCGGCGGCGGCTCGACACTCGAAGCGTGCGCCAAAGCGATGCCCCTCAACCCGCCCGTCCCGAGGGCCGTCATGGGGCCGTTACGCGCGCTCTCACCCATAGAGGTGGGCTAGAACGCCCGGAGGCCGCTCCGCATGGTCATCAACCAGCTGAACGGCCTCCGAAGAAACTCAAGTACTTCCGGCGAAGGTATCACCAAATACCGAAATCGGTACTTAGCGAGCAACCTTCTCAACGGCCGGGACGTCGGCGCCGAGCTTCATCGGCTCGACGGGAACCTCACGACGGCAGGCGCCGAGCGCAACAGCCGCGCCGATCAGCGTCACGAGGACGATGGCCTTCTTACCCTGCATGGTCTTCTCTCCTATGCGTTCTGCGGCATTCGCCGTTAATGGGATTACCTACGCTGGCATTCGAGATCAAGGAAGAGCGCACGCCGGGCCACAGTTTTCGGCCCCGGTGGTGCTGGAATGCCACGAAGATTCCCCCCTGGAAACGCGGCACTAACGCCGTCCAATGAACGCGGATCGGCTGCGCCATGACTCCCCGATTCCCGGTCGTCAGGCAACCTCCTGATTGAGCGGCAAGTTGGTCAACAATCACTTAACGCGCGGTGACCACGCTGGATCCGACGCGAACGAGGGCGAAGGGACCGCTCTCTCGTTGTAGCCAGTGAGGTCGACCGTGTAGAGCCGGGGGCCACCGTTCGGGCCGGGCTTGTCGCGGAAGAACATGAGCACGCGGCCGTTCGGGGCCCACGTCGGACCCTCGTTGTGATAGCCCTCGGTGAGGACCCGCTCGCCCGTGCCGTCCGGGCGCATGACGCCGATCAGGAAGCGACCACCCCATTGCTTGGTGAAGGCGATGAGATCGCCGCGCGGCGACCAGACGGGCGTCGAGTACTTGCCCTCGCCGGAGCTGATTCGCCGCTGATTGGACCCGTCGGCGTTCATCACGAAGAGCTGCTGGGAGCCGTTGCGATCGGATTCGAACACGATCTGGCGGCCGTCCGGCGAATAGCAGGCGCCGGTATCGATGCCGCGCGTATGGGTCAGCCGCCGCGTCTGGCGGGAGCGCAGATCCATTTCGTAGATGCTGGTATCGCCGCTCGACTGCAGGCTCATGATGATTCTCTGCCCGTCGGGCGAGAACCGCGGGGCGAACGTCATGCCGGGAAAATCCCCGACGACCTGGCGCTGGCCCGTCTCAATGTTCATCTGGTAGACGCGCGGCTGCTCGCCCGCGTACGACATGTAGGTGATGACCTGCGACGACGGGCTGAAGCGCGGCGTCAGCACGAGATCCCGGCCGCGGCTGAGCAGGCGGAAGTTGTGGCCGTCCTGATCCATGATCGCCAGCCGCTTCACGCGCCGGTTCTTGGGGCCGGTCTCGTCGATGAACACGATCCGCGTGTCGAAATAGCCGGTCTCGCCGGTCATCCGCTCATAGATCGCGTCGGCGATGATGTGGCCGAGCCGCCGCCAGTTCTGCGGATCGGTGGAAAACTGCTGCCCCGCAAGCTGGCGGCCGGTCGAGACGTCCCAGAGTCGGAACTCGGCGCGCACGCGTCCGCCCTGATTGACCACGCGCCCGACGACGAGACCTTGCGCCTTGAGCACTTGCCATTCCGGAAAGCGGGGTGGCGCGTTGACGTCGCGGATCTTCTCGATGAACGAGGCGGGATCGAGCGGCTTGAAGAGGCCGGAGCGCTCGAGATCGGCGGAGATCACGCCGGTGACCGCCCGCGCCAGTTGCGGATCGCCGCTGAGGAAATCGGGTATTGCGATGGAGATCGGCTCGAGATTGCCTTCGGTGATGCGAATGCGCGGCCGCTCGCGCTGTTGCGCCTCCGCGACCGGCGCCCAAACCAGGGCGAGCAGTCCGAGCAGAAGCACGAGCGCGCACCGAATCCGGCGGACCAGCCGCGGGGTGATGAGGGAGCTATCGATCCGCCGAAGTTTCATCCGTCACGTCCACGATTGAGCCTCTCGCTGCCCAGCTGTGGCGCCCGCCAACCCTGGCGCCGCACACCGCCGGACAACCGGCATGCCTACTGGCCATACATCTGGCGCGGGTCGAAATCCAACACCATCTCCCGCCAGAGTTCGTATTTCTCCGCTGGCAGATCGTATGGCACGCACTCCTCGATGGCACGCTGCACGCTTTCGGCCGCGACCCGGAAGAACGGCGACGGCGACGAGCTCTCGAGCTGCGGCCGCGCCGACAACGTGCCGTCCGCCCGCAGGCGCACCCGCACCGTAACGATCATCGCCTCCGCTCCGATGCCCCCCGTCGGCGGCCGCCAGCATTGGCGCATCTTGGCCTGCATGATGGCGGCGATCCGGTTGAGCGCCAGCTCCGCATCCCGTCCATCGGGCGCGCCGGCAGCCGGCCCCTTGGGCTGCGTCACGGGCCGTCGCGGCGTCGGCGCAGCCGCCGAGCTGCGGTCCGGAATCTTGTCGAGAACGGCCGTGATGCGATCCTGGTAGCTCTTCGGCTTGGTCTTCTGGGCACTCTTCGACGATTTCGTCGGTGTCTTGGGCTTGGGCTTGGGCTTCGGCTTGGGTTTGGG
>JAGRKR010000388.1 GCA_020442225.1 Hyphomicrobiaceae bacterium
CGCAAGATGGGCCACGTCAACCGCGTCACACCGCGCCGGAATCCTGCCTGAAGGCCAAGGTTTCGTTTTGACAGAAGGACGCACCCTCTGGTAAAGGGACGCGGATTTTCGGGACGTGCGCCGCCGGGCTCCGCGCCTTTGCTTCCACGAACCGAGAGACGCTCAGCACACATCTGACGCTCGGCACAACACCAAGACGGGACGTTTGGCTTGCAGGTACTCGTTCGCGACAACAATGTCGACCAGGCGCTGAAGGCGCTGAAGAAGAAGATGCAGCGCGAGGGGCTCTTCCGTGAGATGAAGCTCCGCAACTACTACGAGAAGCCGTCCGAGCGTCGCGCGCGCGAGAAGGCAGAGGCCGTGCGCCGGGCTCGCAAGCTCGCCCGCAAGCGCGCACAGCGCGAGGGCCTGATTGCCGGGCCGAAGCGCCCCGCCCGCCCTTGAATCGCCGGCTTTAGGCGTTTTACTTTCTGCAGACGAGCCCCGCTTAGCCCGAACCCGGGCCGGGGCAGACGGATTGCGGCGGGGTCGGGTGGAATGAGGTGCTGGCGTTGAACCCGACCTTCGGTCCCTATCCTTCGATCCTCCGGACCGGCTTCCTTGTGGTGGCGGTTGCCGCAAGCCTCGGGCTTGCCGGCTGCCAGAGCAGCCGAACCAGCTTCAACTCGACCGCCGACATCGACACCTCGTCCGGTTCGCAGGTCAACATCGCCTCGCTGACGGCGGTGGTGAAGCAGAACCCCAACGATCCCGGCGCCTACAACGTGCGCGGCAGCGCGTACGGCAAGGCTGGCGACCTCAAGGCCGCGATCGCCGATTTCGACACCGCGATTCGCCTCGACCCGAATTTCTACCAGGCCTACGCCAACCGGGCGCTCGTCCAGCGCCGGCTCGGCAAGGACCAGCTCGCCTTCGAGGACTACAACCGCGCCATCCAGATCAATCCCGGCTACGCGGTCGCCTATGTCGGGCGCGGCAACATGTACCGCCAGCGCAAGCAGTACGACCTGGCGCTCGCCGACCTGAGCCGCGCGCTCGAGCTCGATCCGAACGATCCGCGCGCCTACCACAATCGCGGCCTCGTCGAGCAGGCACAGGGCCAGCACTCGGTGGCCATCACCGACTTCACCAAGGCGATCTCGCTCGCGCCGAGTGCGCTCGAGCCCTACAACGCCCGCGGCCTCTCCTACCTCGCCACCAACGACGTCCACGCCGCGCTCGACGACTTCAACCAGGTCGTCAAGCACGACAAGGATTCCTACGAGGGCTGGACCAATCAGGGGCTGGCGCTGGAGGCGCTGAGCGAGCGCGAGAAGGCCTTCGCCGCCTTCGCCCGCGCCTCGACGCTGAACCCGAACTACACGCCGGCGCGCGAGGGCATGCGCCGCACGTCGCCGAACCGCTTCACCGCCTTCGGCCAGACCTGACGCGCCGAGCGACGGCTTTCGCCCTACCCCGCGCCGCCTGGCGCGCGGCGCACGCACCTCATCCGGCTGCGACGCCCCCGCCCCTGCCTCCAAGAAGCGCGCCCAGCCCGTAGCCGGCAAGCGTGCCGGCGATGCCGCCGCCGAC
>JAGRKR010000039.1 GCA_020442225.1 Hyphomicrobiaceae bacterium
TCTCGGGCGGGTCGGGCGCGGACCAGATCTACTCCGGCGGCGACAACGACACGATCGACGGCGGTGGCGATGCCGATTACATCCTGGCCGGCCTCGGCGACGACATCATCGACGGCGGCACGGGCAACGACACCATCTTCGGCGAGGGCGGCACGGACACCTTCAAGTTCTCCGACGGCTGGGGCCACGACACCATCCGCGACTGGCTCAACGGCACCGAGCAGCTCGACGTCTCCGCTGTGACGGGGCTCGACAACTTCGGCCAGCTCACGATCTACAACATCGCCGGTGGCGTGCAGATATTCTTCGGCGGCAACACCATCACGCTAAGCGGCTGGAACACCACCCACATCGACGCGAGCGATTTTATCTTCTGAGGAGGGTGCACGCCAGTACGACTGCCGAAGCCGGCAAGGTGGGCTCGGCAGAGGTCGCAGTTGTTGCGGCGCACAAGGGCATTGGCTCGGGCTACGGCACGAATGCCGCTGTTGTGTTGCGCACTGGCAAGATGGCCGCTTGGGGTCATGCACGTCGCTCGCCCCATGACCGCTGTCGGATCTCTTCTGCCATCGGCCACGCCTCCTCACGCGATCGTGTTGTGATCCCGGCCCATGCCAAGCCGCCTCATGGCGTCGCCTGCTCAGCCATGCGCCCACGTTGCCTGACACTCGATCGTGGTTAGCTTGGGTGTCCTCAATCGTTGGAGGACACCATGCGCGATCTCTTGTGCCGTCTCCATCCCGACTCCTCCCTCTCCCGCTTGCTCATGACCCGTGCGCGCCTCGTGCGCACGGAGGTGCGGTCATGAGGCCCTGGCAGGTCCTGGCGCTCGTGAGCGGCAGCATCGTCACGGCCGTCATGGCGCTCGCCTCCGTCAGCTACGCGGCGACGCTCGGCACAGCCGAGCCGGCGTTCGTCTGGTTGCCCATCCCGAACAGCGTCGTCTTCGCCGTGCTCGCGCTCGCCTTCGATCTCGGCATGATCGCCAGCCTGTTCGGTGTCACGCACTGGTGGTCCGCGCGCCGGGTCGCGGCGCTCACGTGTGTCGTGCTCTTCGTGATCGCCTCGGCCTTCTCCATCCATGCCGTGCGCGGCTACATCGCCCTCAACGTCACCAAGGCGGCGGCGCCTGCCGCGCGCGCACAGGATGTCTACGCCTCCCTCAAGCTCGAGCTCGAGCAGGCTCAGGTGCATCTCGGCGACCTGCAGACGCTGCTCACGACCGCTGCGCGCCGTGAGCGCGGTCGTCTGGAGGCTCAGATCTCGGCCGCCCGCGCCCGCGTTCACGAGGCGCGCTCGCGTCTTGCGCAGGCGGAGGTGCCCGTTCACGTCTCTCCGCTGAGCGGCCTCGAATGGGGCCTCGCCCTCATGCTCTGGGTGTTCAACGCCACCTGCTGGACCGCCTGGTTCGGGCCTGCATCGCCGCCCCGCACGACGCGTGAGCAGGACACGGTGGCGACCTGGCTCGGCGCGCATCCGTCCGACGGGCCGGAGCACTGCGCCACACTCTTTGCCGCCTACGGCGCCTGGTGCCGCGCGCGAGGGCACAAGCCGCTTGCGCAGATGACCTTCTATGCCCGCCTCATCGAGCTCGGGGCCGAGAAGTTCCGCGACGGCCGCAACGGCCCGACCCTCTACAAGCTGCCCAGCACGCCTATGGTAGACTGAAGCCATGACCCTCGACGCATCCGTCCGGGGCACCTATCGGCCCCGCCGCCGGCGGTCCGGCACTCCCCCGCCCTTCCAGCTGACCGCCCGTGACATCGACATCCTGCGCGCCGTCGCGCCCGGCTGCGCCTATCAAACACTGCCCTTCGTGCGTCCCGGCGCGGAAATCCTGCTCAGGATCGATACCTGGCCGAAGGTCGAGGACGTCCTCCGCCATGTCGATGCCATCGAGGCGCTCGGCATCGATCCGGCCGAGGTCGATCCCGACCACTGGCGGCACGTCGCCCACTGGATGAACGCAGGGGAAGCGCCGCGCCCCTACACCGCCGAGCGCCATCAAGCATGGCTCCGGCGCCGGGAGATCGCCCCATGACGCGCTTTCGCTATGTCATGGTGACGGCGGTGGCCGTGCTCGGGATCGCCATCGCCGCTGTCGTTCCGACCGCGCCAAGGCTGCTTTGGAACGCATCGGCCAGCGTGCCAATCGGGTTCTACACCGTCGTGCCCACTGACCGGATCGAGGTGCCCGATCTG
>JAGRKR010000389.1 GCA_020442225.1 Hyphomicrobiaceae bacterium
GCGATGCCGTGAAGATGGAGCGGACGGTCCGGTCCATCGCCGAAGCCATGCGCGGCGAATTACCGGCTGGCGTGGACATCCGTCTCATCAACGCCCGGGCACAGGATATCACCGGCCAGCTCAACATTCTGCTCGACAACGGTATTGCGGGCCTGATCCTCGTGCTGATCACGCTCTTCCTGTTCCTGTCGGCGCGGACGGCCATCTGGGTGGCGATGGGCATTCCGGTCTCGATGCTGGCCGCCATCGCGATCATGTATGCGGCGGGTCTGACCATAAACACGATGTCGCTGTTCGCGCTCATCATCACGCTCGGCATCGTCGTCGACGACGCGATCGTGGTGGCCGAACATGCCGACTACCGGTTCCGGCATCTTGGCGAGAGCGCATCCCTGGCTCCGGTCAATGCTGTGCGCCGCATGCTCGGGCCTGTGTTCAGCTCGACCGCAACAACCATCCTCGCCTTCTTTGCCCTGTTCTTCATCGGCGGTGCCTTCGGGCAGCTGATTTCCGACGTTCCATTCGTTGTTTCGGCGGTGCTGCTCGCCTCGCTTGTCGAGAGCTTTCTCATCCTGCCCAACCACATGTACCATGCGCTTTCGGCCGGGGCCGGCGAGCGCTGGTACGACAAGCCCAGCAAGTGGTTCAATCGGGGTTTCGACCATGTGGCGGACCGCTTCTTTACGCCGCTGATCGGCTGGATCGTGCGGCTGCGCTACCTGGTCGTGTCGGCGACCATCCTCCTGCTGGCCTTTTCCGTTTCCTCGGTACTGCGGGGCGATGTGCCGTGGACGTTTTTCACCGCGCCGGAGAGCGGGTCGGTCACCGGTAATTTTGCGCTCCTGCCCGGTGCCACGCGCGACGATGCGCGGCGGATGACGAAGGAACTGGCCCGCGCGGTCGATGTCGTGGCGAAGAAGCATGAAGGCGAAAGCGGCATCTATCCGGTCGCCCACGCGCTGACGCAGGTCGGCGGGACTGCCGCCAAGGGCGTGCCCGGTCAGGAGACGATGGATCAGGATACACTGGGGTCCATCGACATCGGTCTCGTCAGCGCCGACCAGCGGAATTTCTCGGCGCAGGAATTCGTCCGCGAACTGCAGCAGGAAATCAAGAGACCGGCGGGCATTGCTGTGCTGAGTTTCCGAAGTCAGGGGCTTGGCGGAGCGGGCGGGGATTCCCTCGCCGTCAATTTCTACGGAGACGACAGCTTCAAGCTGAAGGCGGCGGCTGACGATCTGATCACGCAGCTCGGCCAGTATCCCGAAGTGACCGGCCTTCAGGACAGTCTCCCCTACGGAAAGAACGATGTCGTCCTCGAACTCACCCCGGCAGGCGAGGCGCTCGGCTTTTCAACCGATGCAATCGGTGCCGAGCTCTTTGGCCGGCTCAACGGGATTGCAGCCGCCGAATTCCCTGCCGGAACGCGCACGACAGCCATCGTCGTCAAGCCTCCGGAAGACGAACTGACCGCGGATTTCCTGCAGTCGACACTGATGCGCAGTTCTTCGGGAGAATACATACCACTCGGAGAGCTCGTGACCGTCCGC
>JAGRKR010000390.1 GCA_020442225.1 Hyphomicrobiaceae bacterium
CTGGCGGCGCCCGATGAAGTTCCAGCTCGCCCACAGGCCGCGACGGCGCGGCATGGCGGCCGCGTCGGTGTGCAGCACCGCCTCGTTCTCGGTGTAGCGGAAGGGCGACAGCAGATCACGCTCGGTGCCGTCGGCATCGCCAATGAGGCCGAGCGCGGTATCGGCGTGGGTCGCCAGCACGCAATGATCGAAGGTCTCCGACGGCCCTCCGGCGAGCCGCACCGTCACGCCGCGCGGGTGGCGCTCGATGCCCGTCACAGACGCGCCCAGGCGAACCTGCCCGGGAAAGTCCGCCAGCAGGCGCGCGACGTAGGCGCGGCTGCCGCCGACCACGGTGCGCCATTGCGGCCGCCCGCGCACCTGGAGCAGGCCATGATTGGCGAAGAAGCGCGTGAAAGCCGCGAGCGGGTAGGCGAGCATCGCCGAGGGCGGCGCCGACCAGATGGCGGCGGCCATCGGCAGGATGTGATGGTCGCGGAACTCTGGACTGAAACCGCGCTCGTGGAGAAATGCGCCGAGACTGATCTCCTCGCCGCTCTCGCAGGCGATCGCGCGCGCCTCGCGAAAGAAGCGCAGCGTATCGGCCAGCACCCGCCAGTGACCGGCCCGCAGGAGGTTGGCCGGCTGACCGAAGAACCCTCTGGCGCTGCCGGCGTACTCGTAGGCGCCGCCGTCGAGCGACACGGAGAACGTCATGGCGGTCGGCGCCGTTTCGACGCCGAGGTGGGCAAAGAGTGCCACGAGGTTGGGATAGGCCGGCGGGTTGTAGACGATGAAGCCGGTGTCGACGGGCACGCCCCCCTCCGGGGCGTCCACTTCGATCGTATGAGAATGGCCGCCGGGGCGCGCCTCGCGCTCGAACAGCGTGACATCGTGGCGGCGGGACAGCAACCACGCTGCCCCGAGCCCCGAAATGCCCGCGCCGACGACGGCGATCCTCAACGTCATATCGTCACCGATCCCTTCCTTCTCGCCTGTCTTACGGCACGCGAGAAGGTCCGGATCACAGGCGACGGCCGCGCCTCACAGCCGGAACGCGGCCCGTTCCTGCGCATCGAGCTGCTCCACCAGCCCCATCTCCCAGGCCAGATACTGCCGTGCGGCCTCCGGATCGCCATCGTGACGACGATGCGTGTGGAAGACGAAGTCGATCCGCTCGCTATCCGCCGGCACGTCGGCCGACGCATCGACCGCATTGCCCGCCCCCTGCCAGCCGCGCAGGCCACCCGCGAGCATGCGCACGGCGCCGACCCCGGCCTCGGCGAGATCGACGGCGGCCAGACGTGCCAGACCGGGATCGTCCACGACGAGCACCACCGTCTTCGCCCCCGCCGCCGCCTTGGCGAGATGCGGCCGGATCGACCAGCGCGCGCCCGGCACATGCCCCGCCCGATAGGCCGCGCTCGCGCGCAGATCCAGACAGGTCACGCTGCCGGCGGCGAGCCCCGCCTTCAGGTCGGCAGGCGAAATCTCCGCCACGACAGGCAGCACGCCCGGCGCCACGGGGTCGCGCGGCGTCATGCCGATCGCGGCCGACGTGCCGCCCTCGAGCACGTGGACATCGTGACCGAGCTGGCGCAGCCACGCCCCGACGACCGGCGCCCGCACGCCTTCGCTATCGAGCAGCACGATGCGGGCGTTGCGCACGGCGATCCATTGATCCGTCGCCTGGATGAGCTGCCCACCGGGGGCATGGATGGCGCCCGGAAGCGAGCCGGCCTGGAACTCCTCCGCGGTCCTGACGTCGATCAGGCAGGTGGTGCGCTCGGTATCGGCGAGCCACTCGAGCACCTTGGCGGCGGTGACGCCCGGCACGCCGAAGCGCGCGGCCGTCGCCTTGGCGCGGGCACGGGCGGCGGCGAGCTTCTCCCCCTGCGGCGGGGCGGGATAGATGCGGTCCGCTCCCTTTTCGACCTCGAGGCCGGCGAGGAACCAGCCCTGGGTGCCGTTCTCCAGCGCATAGACCGGGTTCGTCACGCCGACCATGCGCAAGGTCTCGGCCCCGATGATGGAGCGCGTCCGGCCGGCGCAGTTGACGACGATCGGCACAGTCGGATCGGCGACGATCTCGTCGATCCTGAGCGCCAGCTCACCGTTGGGGCAGCAGATGCTGCCGGGGATCGTAAAGCGCTTGTGCTCGGCGATCGGCCGGCCATCCACGAGCACGACCTTCTCGCCCCGCGCACGCATGGCGTTGAAGTCGGTCGCGGAGATGCGCGGCGTGTGCCGCTCGTGCTCGACCAGCTCGCCGAACGTCTTCGACGGCACGTTGACACCGGCATAGAGGGTGTAGCCTGCCGCCTTCCAGCCGACAGTGCCGCCCGCGAGCACGGACACATCCGAGTAGCCGAGCGCCTGCGCCCGCGCCGCCGCCTTCTCGGCCATGCCGTCGCCGCCGTCGCACAGCACGAGCGGAACGTTGGTCCGCGGCACCAGGCGCTCGATGTCGAGCTCGAAGCGGCTGTAGGGGATCGGCACGGCGAACAGCAGATGGCCGTCGGCGCACGGTCCGGGCTCCTGCACGTCGATGAGCGCCATCTCCCCCGGTTCGGCCAGTCGTGTCTTCAGCGTCTTGGCGTCGATCGTCCTCGTCATGCACTTTCTCCGGAGGGCGGCCCCTGCTGCAGGGCCGCGGTTGCCAATTCGGGTAACCGGCCCGCGTCGCGGGCTGCCGCGGCACGCGGGGCCGGCGTGGTCAGATCATGCCGAGCGTGCGCAGCGCCTTGAAGTGGGCGATGGTCTCGGCCGTGCCGGAGTCCAGTGTCGTGGCGGGAACCGGTCCGATGATGCGCTTGAGCGGGGCATTGTCGTAGGCGGTCTCCGGCGACGGACGCACGACGCTGCCGAGCGTGATGCGCGCGTCCGGCACGGCGGCCTTAATGGCCGCCACCACATCGACCATGGTCTGCGTGTCGGTGGTGATGTCGGAGACGACCGCGCCTTCGAATGGCGTCAGCGCAGCCTTGACGAACGCCTCGCCGACGTCGCGGCCGAGCTGGAACACCGTCCGCGACGACCACGGGATCTCGTAGGCCTCGCCGAGCGCGGCGGCGCGCATGGCGAGCGTCGCCACCGCCGTCTCTCCGCCATCGCGGCCGACGCCATAGACGACGACAGGGCGCAGGCCGAGCGAGGCGAGACCGTGATCCTCGGCGTAGAAGCGGGCGATCTCCTCACCGGCCGCCTTGGTGGCGCCGTAGAGGTTGGCCACGCGGTTGTGCTCGCCGCGCGGCTTGGCGGCGGCCGAGCTGGTGTAGATGACGCGCGCCACGCCATGACGGCGCGCCGCCTCGAACACGTGCGTATGCCCGAGCAGGTTGACGCGGACGCCGGCCAGGGGATCGGCCCGGCAGGTCGGGATCAGCAGGCCCGCCAGATGAATGATGGCCTCGGGCCGGGTCTCGGCGACCAGGTCGAGCACGGCGCCGGCGTCCGTGATATCGGCGCCGACCCAGCGCACACCCGAGATCGTCTCGCCACGAAGGACCAACGCCAAGCGGCGCGGGTCCGCGGCGAGGTCCAGCGCCACCACCTCCCGCCCTTCGGCCCGCAGGCGACGGATGATCCAAGCGCCGAGAAACCCCGAGGCTCCCGTGACGAGAACAGTGCCGCTTGCCGCCATATGTCGCGCGTCTCCAGCTTCATCTTCACCGGCGAGACGCCTTGTCTCGCGAATTGAAACGGAGTTTATCATGGCTTCCGACCACATCAATCGGGCACCGGAACGCGCGTGCCCAGCCTGGAGAGGACCCCGAATCATGCCCAAGACGAACGAACTCGTCGTCAACGCCCTGATCGAGGGCGGCGTCCAGCGCGCCTTCACGCTGCCTGGCCTCGGCATCTCCTGGTCGCTCCCTGCCTTCAAGGCCCGCGAGAAGGACCTCGACGTCGTCCTGACCCGCAGCGAATGGATTGGCTCGATCATGGCGCAGGTCACGGGTCGTCTGACCGGGCGGCCGGCCGCCCTCATGGGCCAGGGCGCGTGGATGCAGAGCATCGGCTCGATCGGCATCCTCGAGGCGCACTTCTCCGGCAGCCCCATGGTGGTGCTGACCGAGACCTCCGACTACGACGGCTACAATCAGATGGGCGTCTACCAGACGGCCACGGGCGACTACGGTGGCACCGACGTGATGGCCGCGCTCAAGCCGATCACCAAGTACTGCACCTTCGCCACCGCGCCGCAGGAGGCGGTCTACGGCGTGCAGATGGCCATCAAGCACGCGACGCTGCCGCGACAGGGACCGGCCGCCGTCGTGATGAAGACGACCATCATCCGCCAGGAGGTCGATGGTCCGCTCAAGCCGCAGCTCTACCCGAGCGCGGGCTATCATCGCTATACGCCGCCGCGACCCGACGAGGGCGCCGTCGCCAGGCTGGCCGAGATGCTGGCCAAGGCCGAGCGCCCGTGCATCATCGCCGGCATGGGTGTGATGTCCGTGAAGGGCGGCGCCCGCTTGCAGGCGCTCGCCGAAGCAGCCGGCATCATGGTCGCCACCAGCTACAACGCCAAGGGTGTGATCGCCGAGACCTCGCCGGTCGCCGTCGGCATGCTCGGCAATTGGGGCATGCCCACCGCCAATCGCGCTGTCGCGGCGGCTGACCTGATCCTGATGCTCGGCGCCAGCATGGGTCCCGACTACACCCGCTTCCGCGATCCCGAGATGATCCGCCCGGGCGACCAGACGCTGGTGCAGGTGGACATCGACCCGCGCAACGCCGGCTGGGTCTACCCGGTCGACCTCGCCATCACCGGCGATTGCGGCGACGTCATCGACATGCTCGCGAAGCACAAGCTCGGTCAGGGCCAGAAGGCGAAGCGCACCAAGGCGATCGCCGCCCTCAAGGAGCGGACGGGATACGACAGTCTGCCCGACATCAAGGCGGCCCAGGGCACCGTCCATTACGCCGACATCGTGCGTGCCGTGCAGGGCTTCCTCGGCCCCAAGGACATGATCACGCTCGATGCCGGCACCAACCGCATCTGGCCGACCTTCGGCTTGCGCATGCCCTACCCCGAGCAGCTTCTCGTGGCCGGCGGCACCGGCGTCATGGGCTGGGGCGCGCCGGCGGCCGTCGCGGCCAAGATGGTGCTGCCGGAGCGGCGGCTGACCTGCCTCGCGGGCGATGGCGGCTTCATGATGACCATGCAGGTGATCTCGACAGCCGTGCAGCGCGGCGTCGACTGCGTCTTCCTCGTCGCCAACAACGCGGGGCTCGGCATGGTCCGCGACAATCTCGGCGAGAACCGCATCGCCTGCGACTTCAACGAGGTGGATTTCGCAGCGGTCTCGGAGGGCCTCGGCGGCAAGGGCCTGAAGGTCTACCACCCCGGCGAGATCCGCGATGCGCTCGAGGAGGCCCACAAGATGGGCGGTCCCGTCGTCATCGATGCCAAGGTGGACCCGGTCGACAGCCACAAGGAGGCTTCCGACTTCGCGCCGCTGCGCTGAGCCGGCGGTCGGCACGCCCGCGCCGGGGTTCCGCCGGCGCGGCGCGCTGGATCAACCGACGATGGGTTGAGCCTAGCCCCCGTTCGCTGGCATAGTGGGACCACGTCGGACAACAACGAAACACAAAGCTGAGAGTGAAGGAGGGAGTTCAAATGCAGGCCAAGAGCAGGACGGCTATCGTCCTGGCAGCAGCTGTCGGCGGCGCAATGATGCTCGCCAGTGCGGCGCCAGCGCTGGCGCAGACCCCGAAGCGGGGCGGCACCCTCGTGATCGGCTACCACGACACGCCGCCTCACCTCAATCCAGGCGTCCAATCAGGTCTCGCACTGCAGTTCCCGGGGTCGCAGCTTTTCGCCTCGCCGCTGACGATGGACGACAAGTGGCAGCCGAAGCCCTATCTCGCCGAGAGCTGGCAGTCGTCGGCCGACGGTCTGTCGCTGACCCTGAAGCTGCGCAAGGATGCGAAATTCCACGACGGCAAGCCGATCACCTCGGCCGACGTCGCCTTCTCGATCGAGGTGATCAAGAAGACGCATCCCTTCAAGCCCATGTTCGGCCCGGTGACGTCCGTCGAGACGCCCGACGCCCATACCGCCGTGATCCGCTTCAGCGCACCGCATCCCGCCGCGCTCGTGGCGCTCAGCACGCCGGCGCTCTGCCCGATCATGCCGAAGCACGTCTATGGCGACATCCTCAAGGACCTCGCCGCGGCCCGCAAGCATCCGGCCAACCGCGCGCCTGTCGGCTCCGGTCCCTTCAAGCTCGTCGAGTTCAAGCCGGGCGAGCACGTAATCTTCGAGCGCTTCGACGGCTTCTTTCTCAAGGGCAAGCCCTACCTCGATCGCGTCATCATCAAGTACAACAAGGACCCGAACAGCCTGGCGCTCGGCCTCGAGCGCGGCGACATCCACCTGCGCCCCTACGACAACCACGCGCGCATTCTGAAGCGCCTCGGCGCCAAGCCGCACCTGGTGCTCACCAAGAAGGGTCACGAGGGCGCCGGACCGCTCGCCTGGCTGGCCTTCAACCTCAAGCACCCCATCCTCAAGGACAAGCGCGTCCGTCACGCCATCGCCATGGCGATCGACAAGGACTTCATCATCAAGAAGCTGCACTCCGGCTACTCGACGCGCGCCTACGGCCCCCTCGCCGTCGGCAGTCCGTTCGAGGACAAGAGCCCGCAGAAGTTCGACCTCGACCTCGCCAAGGCCAACAAGATGCTGGACGAGGCCGGCCACAAGCGCGGCGCCGACGGCACGCGCTTCAAGATCAGGCTCGACACGCTGCTCTCCCAGCGCGACGTGGCGGAGTACCTGAAGCCGCAGCTCAAGAAGGTCGGCATCGACGTCGAGTTGCGCATCCCGCCGGACTTGCCGACCTGGATGCGTTGGGTCGGCGGGCACGAGTTCGACATGACCATGGACGTGGTATTCACGTGGGGCGACCCGGTCATCGGCGTGCACCGCACCTACCTGACCTCCAACATCCGCAAGGGCCTCATCTGGTCGAATACGCAGAGCTACTCCAACGCCGAGGCCGACAAGCTCATGGCCGCAGGCAGCAAGGAGATGGACGCGGCCAAGCGCAAGGCGATCTACCTGCAGTTCCAGAAGCGCATCACCGACGACATGCCCGTGCACTTCATGTACTCGCCGCCCTACCACCTCATCTATAACAAGAAGGTGCAGAACCCGCCGCTGACGGTCTGGGGCATCATCGCACCACTGCACGAGGTGTGGCTCAAGGACTGAGGCGACCGGAGGCGCAAGCCCGCACATCATGGTCGCTTCCGGGCGCACGGCCCGGGAGCGACTGCAGCCGTTTCTCCGAACGATAGCGAGTGAGCATGCGTATCGCCGGCCTCATTGTGAAGCGGCTCTTCTACGCAGCAGCGCTGGTGCTCGCCGTGCTCGTGCTGAATTTCCTGCTCATCCAGCTGGCGCCCGGCGATCCCGCCGACTTCATCGCCGGCCAGATGGGCGGCGTCACCCAGGAGATCCTCGAGTCCATCCGCAAGGACTACGGCCTCGACCGACCACTGCTCGAACAGCTCTGGATCTATCTCAAGCGCGCAGCGACCGGCGACCTCGGCTACTCCTATTACTTCAACTCGCCCGTGGTCACCCTCGTCGTCTCCCGCATCCCCGCGACCATCCTGCTGATCCTGTCCGCGACCGTCATCGCCCTCGTGCTCGGCACCTGGATGGGCGTGATGGCCGCCCGCCGGCCAGAGAGCTGGTTCTCGAGCCTGCTGACCGTCTTTGCCCTCGTCGGCTATTCCGCGCCGGCCTTCTGGACCGGCATGATGCTGATCATCCTGCTAGCGTCCGTCATCCCCATCTTTCCCGTTTCGGGCATGTACGACATCACGCTGAAGACGGGTCCGCTCGGCCATGCGGTCGACGTCGCGCACCACCTGGTCCTGCCGTCGCTGACGCTCGGCATCATCTACATCGCCCAGTATGCACGACTGTCCCGCGCCAGCATGCTCGAGGTGCTCAGCGCCGATTACGTGCGCACCGCCCGCGCGAAGGGGCTGAGCGAGCGCGTGGTCGTCTTCAAGCACGCGCTCCGCAACGCCATCCTGCCGGTCATCACCGTCACCGGTCTGCATTTCGGACACCTGCTCTCCGGCGCCGTGCTGGTCGAAAGCGTGTTCAACTGGCCCGGGCTCGGCACCCTCGCCTACGACTCGATCCTGCGGCGCGACTACACGACCATCCTCGGCCTGCTCTTCTTCGCCTCGCTGATGGTCGTCGCCGCCAACCTCGTCACCGATCTCTGCTACCGCCTCGCCGACCCGCGCATCAAATCGAGCCGAGGCTAGAAGGACCGCCATGAGCGACAAGACCACCGCCCCAGGCCACGCAGAGATCACCCCGCCGCAAGCGAGCAGCCCGACGCGCGAGGCGCTCGCCATGTTCGTGCGCAACCGCGCCGCAGTGCTGGGCCTGCTGCTGCTCGCATTCGTCATCGGCGCGACCTTCGCTGGCCCCTTCCTCTATCGCGTCGATCCGTTCGCCGTCGTCGGCGCGCCGTTCACCGCACCCGGCGATGACATGGACGTGCCGCTCGGCACCGACCATATCGGCCGCGACATCCTCGCCGGTCTCATCAAGGGCGGCGGCCCGACGCTCGCCGTCGGCCTCTCGGCGGCGCTCATCACCGTCTTCATCGGCGTCCTCGTGGGCGCGCTCTCGGGCTATTACGGCGGCTTTGTCGACGAGGCGCTGATGCGCTTCACGGAGTTTTTCCAGGTGTTGCCGCCGCTCATCCTGGCCATGGTGCTGGTCGCCATCTTCACCCCATCGCTGGCGACCATCGCCATCGCCATCGGCGTGGTGAGCTGGCCGGCGACGGCGCGCCTGACCCGCGCCGAGTTCCTCAAGATCCGCGAGCTCGAGTATGTCAAGGCCGCCCGCACCATCGGCGCCAACGACAAGCGCATCATCTGGCGCGTGATCCTGCCGAACGCGCTTCCACCCCTCATCGTCTCGGCGACCCTCGTGGTCGGCGTCGCCATCCTGTTCGAGGCCGGCCTCTCCTTCCTCGGCCTCGGCGATCCCAACGTCATGAGCTGGGGCCTCATGATCGGCTCGAGCCGCCAGTACATCCTCGACGCCTGGTGGTCGATCACATTCCCCGGCCTCGCCATCTTCCTGACCGTGCTGAGCGTCAGCCTCATCGGGGACGGCCTCAACGACGCCCTCAATCCGCGCCTGCGGGAGCGCTAGGCCGATGACGGCAGCGACACCTGCACGCCCCCTGCTCGAGGTCGACAACCTCTCTGTCGAGTTCACGACGCGCCGCGGCGTCATCCGCGTTCTCGACCACGTCAGCTTCCAGCTCACGCCCGGCGCCACGCTCGGTATCGTCGGCGAGTCCGGCTGCGGCAAGTCCATGACGGCGCTCGCCATCATGCGGCTGGTGCCGCCGCCGCACGGATGCATCGCCGGCGGCGCGGTGCGGCTCGAGG
>JAGRKR010000391.1 GCA_020442225.1 Hyphomicrobiaceae bacterium
AAAAGCGGTCGCAAAACGAGGCACACGACATGTCGTGGCCCGACCCCCAGACCCTACAACATCCTGAATTAGGCCTACAAGTCGGCTTCGACAAACGAGGCCGTGTTAGCAGGTGCAGCGTGGCAATGGGGTCACAATCGCCGCCGGCTCAATGGGATAGCCGCCCGGCGGCACGGGCGGCCGGCCCGCGTGAGGCAGCCTCGCCGTGTTGACAGGGCCAGCCGTCTGTGGCACCTCGACAATGTACCAGACTATGTAATTGTATTGCAAAGGCGTTCGCTGATGCATACAGTTGTCGACTGGAAGTAGCTGCGCGAGCGACGGCCGTTTCGTTGTGCTGAGCTCGAGACACGAGCGGCGTCGAGAAGACAGAGAAGAATGTATCCGTCACACGACCGCATCGACGTGAGCGAGCTTCTGCGCAAGGCCGGTCTCCGGCCGACGCGACAGAGGATGGCGCTTGCGTCTCTGCTCTTCGGCGAGGGCGACCGGCACGTGACGGCCGAGAAGCTGCACGAAGAGGCGGTGGCCAGCGGTGAGCGGGTGTCGCTGGCGACGGTGTACAACACGCTGCATCAGTTCCAGCGCGCCGGGCTGCTGCGCGAGCTCGCTATCGACGGTTCGCGTGCCTACTTCGACACGAACACCTCGAACCACAATCACTTCTTCATCGAGCAGGACGGCGTTCTCGTGGACATCCCCGGGGACGGCATCCGCGTCGATGGCCTGCCGGAGCCACCGGTCGGCATGACTGTTTCGCACATCGACATCGTCGTGCGCCTCAAGTCCAAGTAGCCGAGCGCGCGGGCATGCCGCCGGTCGCCTGCTGGACGTCCCCCATTGCAGTGCTGAGAGCTACTTGAAGACCTCGTTGGGGTAGATGCCCCAGAGGTTCTTCTGCTCGACATACCCGACGTGGCGATCGAGGAAGACGCGGCACCAGCGTCCGTCGCACGAGGATACGGACGTCAGCACGCCGGCTTCGAGCCGGGCGAGCGTGCGGCTGCGGGTCGAGGCGCTGGCATGCAACACGACAATGGGCCGGCGTTTCGGTTGGGCGTCCGCCTTCTGCTTCAGCTCCCATGGCAGCACGAGCGCGGTTCGCCGGCCGCTGAGCATGATCTGGTTGACCCAGCCGGTCGCCCCCTCGCTGTCGCGGATCTGCCGCCAGCCTTCGAATTCCTTCAGCACCTCGACCGGAAGGCCCGCCCGGCGGAACACCCAGGCGATGCCGTAGTCGCGCCCGGGCCCTTTGCGGATGTTGACCCGGTCGGACTTGAGACTGACGTAACGGGGCACCGGCAGGCCGCTCGGTGCGGTCGACTGCGCCGCCGTGACGGTGGTGACGGCGATCAGGCCTGCCAGGGCGAGGCCCGCCGAGTAGAGTGCTGTGGAGAGGAACCGAGATCGCATCCGATGCTGCCTTTTCCGGCTTTGTGTCCTCGAATGAGAGCATGTCCGGGGGTCTCGTCGCGCCGGCGACGGTCGCCAGGACCCCGACATCTCACCTCAGCCAAGAGCATGATTTGTTGGCCGGATCAAGTCGCCGGGGCGGCGCGACGATGCGGACCCTATGCTTTGTATTCCGGTCGCGCTTCTGTTAGACAAGCGCATTGCACTGGCGATCGCGGGTGTCGACGCCCTATGGACGAGGCCGCTCTACACGATCCGCCGGGCAGATGCCCTGACACCTTATCGTGAAGAGGCCTGAACGCCCCCATGACCGAGAAGAAGCCGCTGGTCATCGTCACCCGCAAGCTGCCCGATGTCGTCGAGACGCGCATGCGGGAGCTGTTCGACGCGCGCCTGAACGTCGACGACAAGACATTCTCGTCGGCCGAGCTGGTGGAGGCTGTCCGCACGGCGGACGTGCTGGTGCCGACGGTGACGGATCGGATAGACCGCGGCGTTCTCGCCCAGTCCGGGCCGAACCTCAAGCTGATCGCGAACTTCGGCACGGGCGTCGACAACATCGACCTCGATACCGCGCGCAACCGGGGAATCATCGTCACGAATACGCCGGGCGTCCTGACCGAGGACACGGCCGATATGACCATGGCCCTGATCCTGGCGGTTCCGCGGCGTCTGACGGAAGGCGCGACGTTCCTGAAGGCGAACCATGAGAACTGGCAGGGCTGGTCGCCCACGTGGATGCTCGGGCACCGCATCTATGGCAAGCGCCTCGGCATCGTCGGCATGGGGCGCATCGGCACGGCTGTGGCGCGCCGCGCCCGCGCGTTCGGCCTGCAGATCCATTATCACAATCGCCGCCGCGTCTCGGAGGAGCTGGAGCGCGAGCTCGAGGCGACCTACTGGGACAGCCTCGACCAGATGCT
>JAGRKR010000392.1 GCA_020442225.1 Hyphomicrobiaceae bacterium
ACCGGTCGGTCGTTTCAGGGGCTGCTCTAGGCCGCCGCGCGGCCGGCGTCGGCCTTGCCCTCGCTTGCCCGGTAATGAAGAGGCCCGCCGCGGAACGGCGCGAAGCCCGTGCCGAAGATCACGCCGGCGTCCGCGAGGTCGGCGCTGTCGACGACCGTCTCGTCGACGCATTTGACGCACTCCGCGATCAGCGGCTGCACCAGCTCACGTCCCAGGCGCTCCAGCTCGGCCTTGTCGAAGGCGCCGCTCTCCCTGACCGCCTTGCCCTTCTCCCACTTGTAGAAGCCCTCGCCCGTCTTCTTGCCGAGCTTGCCGGCCGCCACGAGCTTGGCGATGTGTGAGCCGTCGCTGCCGCCGATCTTGAGGATGTTGGCAACGTGCATGCACACGTCCAGGCCGACCTGATCGGCGAGCTCGAGCGGCCCCATCGGCATGCCGAACGCGCGCGCGGCCTCGTCGAGCTTCTCGCGCTTCTCGCCGAGTTCGTAACGCTGCATGGCGCTCATCATATAGGGCGCCAGCACGCGGTTGACGAGGAAGCCCGGACAGCTCTTCACGATCAGCGGGAACTTGTCGATCGCAGTCACGAACGTGCAGCCCTTGCGCACCTCGTCCTCGCGAGAGCCGCTGCCGCGCACCACCTCGACAAGTGGCAACTGCGCCACCGGATTGAAGAAGTGCAGCCCGATGAGCCGGCCGGGATCGCTGAGCGGCGCCGCAATGTCCTCGATCATGATCGAGGAGGTATTGGTCGCCAGGATCGCGCCAGGCTTGAGCTTGGCCTCGAGGCTCTTGAAGAGGGCCTGCTTGACCTCGAGCTTCTCGACGATGGCCTCGATGACGACATCGGCGCGAGAGATCTGCTCGCCCGCCGGATCGGCGATGAACCGCGCCTTCGCCGCATCGCGTGTCGCCTTGGTGCGGAACTTGCGCGCGAAGAGCCGCTCGGAACGCGCCATGCCCTTGGTGATCTGCTCGGGACTGAGGTCCTGCAGGCTCACCTCCATGCCCGAGGCGACGCACCAGGCGGCGATGTCCGCGCCCATGACGCCGGCGCCGATCACGTGGACGCGCTGCGGCTGGAAGGCGGTGTCCTTCGGGGCCTGGCCCTTCAACAGCTCCGACAGCATGAAGACGCGGCGCAGGTTGCGCGAGGCGCTGCCGACCATGAGCGGCGCGAAGGCCTGCGTCTCTGCCGCCTTCATGGCCTTGAGGTCGCCGCCGTGCTGCTCGAAGAGATCGATGAGCCGGTAGGGCGCGGGGATATGCTGCTCCCGCACCTTGTCCTTGACCTTGCTGCGCATCTGAGCGGCGAGATAGCCGCGCGCCGGCCACTTCCGCAGCAGGTCCTTGAGGCCCGAGTTCGGCTTGGAGCGGCGATTGCGCAGGATCGCCTTGCGCGCCGCCCAGCGCAGGGAGTGGTGCGTCGCCACGAGCTCGTCGACGAGGTTCATGGCCTTGGCCTGAGACGAGCGGAGCATGCGGCCCGACAGCATCATCTCCATGCCCGAGATGGCGCCGGCCTGGCGGATCGCGCGCACGGTGCCGTTGAGGCCGGGGAAGAGGCCGAGGCGTATCTCGGGCAGTCCGAGCCGCGTGCCGTCCTCGCGATCGGCGACGCGCCAGTGGCAGGCGAGCGCCAGCTCGAGCCCGCCGCCGAGACAGAACCCGTGGATCGCCGCGACCACCGGCACCGGCAGCGCCTCGATGCGGTCGAACAACTGCGTGCCCTGCCGCACGACGTCAGCCACCTCGGCTTCGCTCGTGAAGGCCTCGAACTCTCGGATGTCCGCGCCGACAATGAAGCCCTTCGCCTTGCCCGAAATAATCACCGCGCCTTTGATCGTCCGCGCGCGGGCGCGCTCCTCGAGCTCTGCGACGATGCGGGCCAGTTCCTCGAACGGGCGCCGGCCGAGAGAGTTCGTCGTCTCCCCCTCGCGATCGAACACCGCCCAGGCAATCCCCTCGGGATCGATGCTGAGGCGCCAATCCTTCATGTCGGCAGCGATGACGCTCATGACCTCGGCTCCTGGTTGCGCGCGGCCCGTGCGGGGGGACCCGAGCGCCAGCTACTCCCAACCGTCGCCAGCAGCGGCACCGGGCGATGTGCCCGGCGACCAGCAGGCGAGCGGCATCGTCACTCGGCCGCGCGTGGATCGGCGGCGCGCGCGTTGTGCCCCGGCGACAGATAGTGCGGGCGCACCTCGTCGGGATCGAAATGATCGACGGCGATGACGCGCGCGGTCAGCTCCTCGACCTCCCGCATCAACTGCGCCTCGCCGGCGCCGATCAGGCCCTTGCTCTCCGCCTCGCCGATCCAATCGATGCCGTGATAGCGGCGGATCGTGCCGGCGCGCACGCCACGCTCGATCTTCTTCTCGACCTCCTCGGCGGCAATGACCTTGGCCAGTGCCACCTCGAGGATGCCGGTCGGGTCCTTCACGTCGGTGCTGACGAAGATGTATCGCGTCATGCGATCGCGCACCTCGCCCGGCTCGAGCACGAGGCTCGCCACCTGGCGGCCCAGCCGGTCGCTGGCCGGCCGCATCCGCGCGCCGAGCGGGAACACGAGGACGCGCATGAGCCCTCGCGCCCAGAAGACGGGGAAGTTGTCGATCGTACCCTTGATGGCCTGCTGACAGCGATAGAGCGCATTGCGAGCCACCAGCTCGACGATGGGCTTGTCGGCGCCCGGCCGGCCATCGTCCTCGAAGCGCTTGAGAACGCAGGCCAGCAGATAGAGCTCCGACAGGGCATCGGCCATGCGCCCCGTCAGCTTCTGTTTCACCTTGAGGCCGCCGCCGAGCAGCGCCACCGTCAGGTCGGCAACCAGCGCGAAGCTGCGGCTCCAGCGCGAGAGGCCGCGATACCAGCGCCCCAGGCCGCCCGTGTTGGCTGGCGCGCTCGCGAGCAGCCCGCCGGTGACGTTGTGCACGAATGAGCCGAACATGTTGGAGACGGAGAACGAGACGTGCCCCAGGAAGGCCTTCTCGAACGCTGCGAGCGCCCGCGTCTCGTCGGCGTCCTGCAGCGCGGTGATCTCCTTGAAGAGATAGGGATGGCTCCGCAACGCGCCCTGCGCGAAGGTGATAAGCGAGCGCGTGAGGATGTTGGCGCCCTCGACCGTGATGCCCACCGGCATCATCTGATAGGCGGATTGCAGGTAGTTGGATGGGCCGTCACAGACGCCGCGGCCGCCGTGGATGTCCATGGCGTCGTTGAGAGCCTGGCGCATGCGCTCGGTCGACTGGTACTTGAGCAGTGCCGAGATGACGGCCGGCTTTTCGCCCCGCGCCACCATGGCCGCGGTGACGCCGCGGCCGGCCTCGTTGACGTAGGCCGCCTCGACGATCCGCACGAGCGCCTCCTCCACGCCCTCCATGCGGCCGATGGAGATGCCGAACTGCTTGCGGATGCGCGCATAGGC
>JAGRKR010000393.1:0-536 GCA_020442225.1 Hyphomicrobiaceae bacterium
GGGCCGGAGGATCGCGACATCGCCTTCGACGACTACCGTCGCGCCGTGATGACCGCCATCCGTGCCATCGAAAGCGCAGCACCGGGCCTCGCCCTGCATCTGGCGGGCTACTGCCTCGGCGGCACCATCGCCGCCATCACCGCCGCCACGATGGCACGCGACGGCGATACGCGGCTCGCCTCGCTGACGATGCTGGCGGCACAGACGGATTTCAGCGAGGCCGGCGACCTGATGCTGTTCGTCGACGACAGCCAGATCGCCTACCTCGAGGACATGATGTGGGCGCAGGGCGTGCTGCGCGGCCGCCAGATGTCCGGCGCCTTCCAGATGCTGCGCTCCAACGAGCTCGTCTGGTCGCGTCTCATCCAGGAGTACGTCCTCGGAGAGCGAAGCGACGTCTTCGACATCCAGGCCTGGAGCGAGGATCTCACGCGCATGCCCTACAAGATGCATTCGCAATACCTGCGCGGGTTGTTCCTCGAAAACCGGCTGACCGCCGGACGCTTTTCCGTCGAGGGCCGCGTCGTCGCGCTCAA